>SCPY01000220.1 GCA_004299495.1 bacterium
AAAATAGACATACCCGGGAGAAGGTTAGATATCGCTCTTTCGGAAAAAGAACTGAAGGAGAGGTTGGGCAAGTGGCATCCGCGAAAGCCGAAGATTACCGGAGGCTATCTGGCACGTTACGCCAAGCTGGTCTCATCGGCTGATAAAGGAGCAGTGTTAATGTAGCGGAAGGAGTGTTTGGCTGATAGGTTTGTTTTTAACTATACGCTATACGCTATACGCTATACGCTATACGCTATTATGACCGGGGCGCAAATATTAATAGAGTGTTTAGAGCGGGAAGGGGTAGAGATTATGTTCGGCTATCCCGGGGGAGTGGTATTGCCTATTTTTGACCGGCTCTATGACTCTAAAATCCGTTTTATCCTTACCCGCCATGAACAGGGCGCTGCCCACGCCGCTGACGGATATGCCCGGGCAACCGGTAAAGTCGGAGTTTGCCTGGCTACCTCAGGCCCGGGAGCGACCAATCTGACTACCGGTATTGCCAATGCCTATATGGACTCCATTCCCATGGTGGCAATCACCGGGCAGGTGAAGACCTTCTTAATCGGTAATGATGCCTTTCAGGAGGCGGACGTTACCGGAATAACCCGTTCCATCTCAAAGCATAATTTTCTGGTCAAAGAGGTTAAGGATTTGGCGCGGGTTATCCGCGAGGCATTTCATATCGCTTCAACCGGAAGGCCCGGGCCAGTGGTGATTGACATCCCTGTAGATGTCCAGCAGGCAGAGTGCGATTTTATCTGGCCTCAGGAAGTGAGCATCCGCGGCTATAAGCCGACAATGTTCGGACACGCCGGGCAAATCAAAAAGGCGACCAGGTTAATCGCGGAATCAAAAAAGCCGATCCTTTATATTGGCGGAGGCGTGATAACTTCCGGCGCCCATCTAGAGGTGAAAGAACTGGCTGAAACAATCCAGGCGCCGGTGACGATGACGATGATGGGCCTGGGAGCATTTCCCGGGACTCATGAGCTATCGCTTGGGATGCTGGGAATGCACGGCACCGCCTATGCCAACCATGCCACAATGGAGTCGGATTTGATTATCGCCATTGGGGCGCGTTTTGACGACCGCGTGACGGGCAGGGTGAGCGCCTTTGCTCCCCATGCCAAGATCATTCATATTGATATTGACCCTACCTCTATCAGTAAGACGGTTGAGGTGGATATCCCCATTGTGGGGGACGCCAAAAACATATTATGCCAGCTTTTAAAAGAGATTAAAAAGAAGCCAAATACCAATAAATGGCTCCAGCAGGTTCACGAATGGAAGGCGAGGCATCCGCTCAGGTATGCCCATCACGACGATAAAATCAAGCCGCAATTTGTCATTGAGCAGATTTATGAAGCCACCCGCGGCGAGGCGATTATCACTACCGAGGTAGGCCAAAACCAGATGTGGAGCTGCCAGTGGTATAAATATACAAACCCGCGCAGCTTTATTTCCAGCGGCGGCCTGGGCACGATGGGATTCGGCCTTCCCGCGGCAATGGGGGTGAAGCTTGGCTGCCCGGACAAGACAGTCTTTGACATCGCCGGAGACGGCTCAATCCAGATGAACATTCAGGAGCTGATGACCGCAGTCTGCAATAAGATACCGGTAAAAATCGCTATCCTGAATAACGGTTATCTAGGGATGGTCAGGCAGTGGCAGGAGTTGTTCTACAAAAAGCGTTATTCTTCCACCAAGCTCTGTAATCCGGATTTTGTGAAGGTGGCGGAAAGCTACGGCGCGGTGGGAATGAGGGTGGCTAATCCCAAAGATGTGCGAGCGGCCATTGAAAAGGCCATAGAAATAGATAACACCGTCCTTATTGATTTTATTGTTGAGGAAGAGGAAAATGTCTATCCAATGGTGCCCGCGGGTGAGGCCATCAACCGGATGATCGGAGGAATGGCGTAAGGCAATGAAACACACGATATCGGTATTAGTGGAAAATAAGTTCGGGGTATTGGCGAGGATTGCCGGGCTGTTCAGCGCGCGGGGGTATAATATATCTTCCCTGGCGGTAGCCGAAACCTTTGAACAGGACATTTCCCATATGACCATTGTTGTTGACGCCCAAGACGAGAAGATTTTAGAGCAGATAAAAAAACAGCTTAACCGCCTTATTGACGTCATCATGGTGGTTGACTTTACCAAAAAAGAACATTCCGAGAGAGAGCTTATTTTATCCAAGGTTAATTATTCGGCAAAAAATAAGGCAAAATTGAAAGCGCTATTAGATAAGTACCAGGCAAAGATAATTCAGTGCAAAGACGAAACCGCGGTCATTGAATTTTCCGGAGAGCAGCAAGAGATTAAACAGCTGGTTCATGAACTGGAACAGTTTGGCGTAAAAGAATTGGTGAAGACGGGCAGGATTGCCATTGCTTCCTAATAAAGAAAGGGCCTACTATGGCAAAAATTTATTATGATAGTGACGCGGATTTAGGTTTATTAAAAGATAAAACTATCGCCGTTATCGGTTATGGCATACAGGGACGGGGCCAGGCCTTATGCCTGCGCGATTCAGGCTGTAAAGTTATTATCGGCCAGCGCCAGGGGTCCGCGAACTTCGAGCAGGCAAAGAGCGACGGATTCAGCCCGGTTTCGGCGCAAGAGGCATCAGGGCAGGCGGATATTATCCAGATGCTGGTGCAGGACCATCTCCAGGCAAGGCTTTATCAGGAGGAAGTTAAGCCTTATCTTAAAAGGGGTAAGGCCCTTTGCTTTTCCCACGGTTTTAATATCCGTTTTAAGCAGATTAAACCGCCGAAGAACGCGGATGTATTCATGGTAGCTCCCAAGGGCCCGGGCGCGCTGGTGCGCAGGATGTATGAAGAAGGCAAGGGCGTGCCGTGTTTAGTGGCGGTGCATCAGGACGCAAGCGGTAAGGCCAAATCTTTAGCTCTTGCTTATGCCAAGGCCATCGGCGGCACCAGGGCGGGTGTGATTGAGACGACTTTTAATGAAGAAACCGAAACCGACCTTTTTGGCGAGCAGGCTGTGCTTTGCGGAGGGGCAAGCGAGCTGATAATGGCCGGTTTTGAAACTTTACTTGAAGCCGGGTATCAGCCGGAGATTGCCTATTTTGAAGTTTTGCATGAGTTGAAACTCATTGTGGACCTGATTCAGGAATTCGGAATCTCAGGCATGCGCCGCCGGGTTTCCAATACCGCCTGTTACGGAGATCTTACCCGCGGCCCCCGCGTAATAACCCAGAAGACGCGTAAAGAAATGAAAAAAATCCTCAAAGAAATAGTTTCCGGGAAATTTGCGCGGGAGTGGATTAAAGAAAATGAATCGGGCAGGCCTAATTTCAATAAGCTCTTAGACGCGGGCGATAATCATAAAATAGAAAAGGTCGGCAAAGAGCTTCGGGAAATGATGCCTTGGATGAAGAAATAGCGTATAGCGTAGAGCGTATAGCGGATAGTTCAAGCAGAATCTTGAATCCTATTATGCAAAACAATGTGGAGAAGATAATAATTTTTGATACCACGCTTCGCGACGGGGAGCAGGCCCCGGGTGCTTCGTTAAACCAAAAGGAAAAGTTAGACATCGCTCTCGCGCTGGAGAAATTGGGCGTGGACGCGATTGAGGCGGGATTTCCTATTTCAAGTCCCGGAGACTTCGCGGCGGTAAAGCTTATTGCCGGGCAAGTGAAAAGGCCGGCAATTTGCGCGCTTGCCAGGGCGATCCCCAGAGACATTGACGCCGCGTTTTCCGCGGTAAAACCGGCAAAGCATCCGCGCATCCATGTTTTCTTAGCTACTTCCAAAATCCATATGCGCTATAAGCTGAAAAAAGCCGAAGGGGAGATTCTGCGTTTGGCGGCCAAAGCGGTCAAATACGCCAGGAATGTGTGTGATGACATAGAATTTTCTCCGGAAGATGCCTCGCGCACTGAGAGGCAATTCTTATACCGGGTAATTGAGGCGGTAATCGCGGCAGGGGCAAAGACAGTCAATATTCCGGATACTGTCGGTTACGCCGAGCCCTATGAGTTCGGCAGCTTAATCCGTTCCATCAGGGAGAATGTTCCCAATGTACACAAGGCGGTTATTTCAGTGCATTGCCATAATGACCTGGGCCTGGCAGTAGCCAATTCCCTGGCCGCCGTTAAAAACGGCGCCCGTCAGGTAGAATGTACTATTAATGGCATCGGAGAACGCGCCGGAAACGCGTCTTTGGAAGAGATTGTAATGGGGCTTAAGGTGCGCCGGGATTCTTTCTCCGGTTTAAAGACGTCTGTGCGCACCGAGGGAATCTATAATACCTCCCGCCTGGTGAGCAAACTAACCGGTTTCGCGATTGCTCCCAATAAAGCGATAGTGGGTTCTAACGCCTTCAGGCATGAGGCGGGAATTCATCAGGATGGCGTATTGAAAAAACGTTCTACCTATGAGATTATCCTGCCTGAAGATGTCGGATTTAAGGTGGAGGGTTTGGTGCTGGGTAAACACTCGGGAAGGCACGCCTTCAAGGAGAGGTTAAAAAAGCTTGGGTATAAATTGAAGGAAAAAGAGATAGATGGGGTTTTTAAGGAATTTAAGCTCCTGGCGGATAAGAAAAAAGAGGTTTTTGACGATGATTTAATGAGCCTTGTTCAGGAAAAGGCTGAAGGCAGCGTTCCCTCTGTCTGGCGGCTGGACACCTTTACGGTTACTTCCGGAAACCGGATAAAGCCAAGCGCGAAAATAAAATTAACCCTAAAAGGAAAGGCCTTTGAAACAGAAGCTTCCGGAGACGGCCCGGTAGACGCCTGCTACAAGGCCATAGAAAAGATTATCCGGCATACCTACCGGCTTCTTGATTACAGCATCCGTTCGGTAACCCGCGGAGAGGATGCCCTGGGCGAGGTCAATCTGCGGCTGGATATGGGCGGAAAGGAAATCTCCGGGCGCTCAAGCTCAACGGATATTGTTGAAGCTTCAATCAAAGCCTACATACAAGCGCTCAATAAGATAGCCCATCTCAAATAAAAATATGCCCCGAAAACTTCAGGTATGGATAGGAATATGCTTTTGTATAGTTTTAGCCCTTACGCTTTATCTGTCCCAAGAAAACCTGCGTGAAGACTGGAATGACTTTATGGAAGGTATAGATATCCACATAGACAATTTTATGTATACCTTAAGCCCCAAGAGGTCAAAATCTCTCAGTATGATGGAGAAGGAGCAGAATCTGAAACTATATGTGGGCCAGCCCTTCATAGATTTCAGAAAATCGGATTGGGATAAGTTTTGGGGTATCCTTTACGGCGTATACCCTGTGGATTATTCGGAAAACGAGCGCCTTCCCGCGAGGGCGCGCCAACTTAATCTTCCCGAGATGGAAGAAAAGTTAAAGGAATGGTATCCTAAGCCCTTTGGTTACTTTCAGCAGCAGCACTGGCAGCAATTTTGGGAGATAGCCCTCGGTAAAAAGGCGCAATAAATATGAAAGAAGGCGGAGCGCGTACGGACATAAACTCAAGCGCTAAAATCTACGGTCTTGTCGGATACCCCATCGCCAAAAGCCTGTCTCCGGCAATGCATAGCGCCGCGTTCAGAAAGTTAAAGCTTAACGCGGTGTATGTGCTCTTTGAAACGCGGAAGAACGATTTCCCGGGGGCCGTAAAGAAGATGAGATTGTTGAATATCCGCGGTTTTAATGTTACCGTTCCTTATAAGGAGGAGATAATCCTCCTGTTGGATAAATTAGATGAGCAGGCAAGGGCAATAGGAGCGGTCAACACAGTATTGAATATTAAGGGTTCGCTTATCGGATACAATACCGACGCCCCGGGCTTTATCGCTTCTTTAAAGAATGAGCTTAAGCTAGGCCCTGCGAATAAAAATATCTTTATTATCGGAGCCGGAGGGGCGGCAAGGGCCATCGGTTTTGCTTTGGCTAAGGAAAAGGCCCGTTCAATCACTTTCTATGATACCGTTTCATCACGGGCTGAAGAATTAGCAAACGATATCGGTAAAATTTTCAAAGCCTGCCGGGTTGTCGCGATACCGGCCGCCAAGTGCGCGGGAGAGATGCTCAAAGAAAGCAGCCTTCTGGTTAACGCCTCAACCTGCGGAATGAAAACCGGCGACCCAATGCCGGTTGACATAAAACTTCTGCCTAAAGGTATCGCGGTATATGACATTATTTATAATCCTGCGCCTACCAGGCTTGTGAGGGCGGCAAAGGCAAAAGGCCTAAGGGCGGTTAACGGCTTAGGGATGTTATTATATCAGGGCGCCCTGGCTTTTAAAATCTGGACAGGCAGGCATGCTCCGATTGAGGTAATGCGCGGGGCCCTTAATCAGGCGCGCGTAAATAAAGGCAGGTAATTATTATGGAAGCCGTCATCAAGTTTTTTGTATTCCTATTCGGCGGTATTTTTGGAAGCTTTCTTAATGTGTGCATTTTCCGTATGCCGCAGGATGGCTATTCTTTGGTCAGCCCGTCTTCGCATTGCCCTCTGTGCAAAAAACCCATTCTCTGGTTTGACAACATCCCCCTATTAAGCTTTTTATTCCTGAAAGGCCGCTGCCGTTTCTGCCGGGAGAGGATATCTTTTCAGTATCCCCTGGTGGAGTTGCTTACCGCCGTAACATTTCTCGCAATATATAATCGCTATGGCCTTTCTTTTGATTTATTTATGTACGCGGTTTTTGCCTGCGGTTTGATCATCGCCACATTTATTGATATCAGGTGGCGGATAATTCCGGATGAAATCTCGCTTGGCGGCACCGCGGCGGGCTTAATTCTTATGCTGGTAAAAAGTATTCCCCAATTCAAGCCTCTTTCGCGCGCTCCGTTTATTGATTCTTTTATCGGGGCGATTGTAGGAGGGGCGCTTATTTATGGCAGCGGATTATTAGGCAATCTGATAATTTTCAAGCTGATGAAAAAAGGCCCGATTGAAGGGGAAACCGAGTCAATGGGTGGCGGTGACGTAAAGCTGATGATGATGATTGGCGCCTTTCTGGGATGGAAATCAGCCATCTTAACCTTTTTTATCGCTCCTTTTATGGGGGCTGCCGTGGGCCTTTATGTCCTGGCCTTTAAAAAAAGCCACCTCATCCCATACGGCCCTTTCCTTTCCCTCGCGGCAATTATCTCGCTCTTCTTTAGTAACGAAATTATCCGTTTTCTGTTGTGGAGATAATAAAAAACTAACCGTTTTAGCGAAAATGGCCACACTCTTTCTGGGCATAGGTCTGTTCTTAATCGCGCTCATCGTAATCGCGGCGCTGTTCTTCAAGGCTTCCTCGCAAAACAACTCCCAGCTTAACGCGCTCACCGCTCAAGTTAACGAACGGCTTAAGGAGATGTCTCTGGCAATCCAGGAAACCCATAAGGGCGTGGGCGAGCGCCTGGATTCTACCGCAAGCATAATCGCTAACCTCCAAAACAGCTTAGGGAAAATTGAGCAGTCAAACCGCCAGATTTTTGAGATCGGAAAAGACATTTCCGGACTGCAGAATTTATTACGCGCGCCGAAATTCCGCGGAG
>SCPY01000221.1 GCA_004299495.1 bacterium
GTTGGAAGGGATGAGTAACGATTATATCGGAAAAGGTATCTGCGGAGGAAAGATTATTGTCTATCCGGACAAAAAATCCGCTTACGCGCCGGAGAAAAATATCATCATCGGTAACACCACCTTTTACGGAGCCATAACCGGCCAGGCGTATATCCGGGGCCTGGCGGGAGAGAGATTTTGCATCAGAAACTCCGGCCTGCTCGCGGTAGTTGAGGGCGTGGGCGACCATGGCTGCGAATATATGACCGGAGGAAGGGTGGTGATATTGGGTGAGGCCGGGAGAAACTTTGCCGCGGGTATGTCCGGCGGCATTGCCTATGTGTATGATACTAACGCGGATTTTAAAACCAGATGCAATATGGAGATGGTGGAGTTAGAAAAAATAGATGCTGACGATGAGCCGGCAATCAGCGATTTGCTGTATAACCACCATAAATATACGGCAAGCCCCTTGGCGGATAAAATATTAAAAAACTTTAAAGAAGAGGCGAAGAAATTCGTTAAGGTTATGCCTCTGGAATATAAACGCATCTTAGCGCAAAAGAAGGCCGAGAAGAAGCCGGATTTGGCGGAAATGGCAGACGGTTAAAATGGCTGATATCAAAGGTTTCTTGAAAGTTAAGCGTAAATATCCGGAGTACCGGCCGGTCTGCGAACGGATTAAGGATTATACGGAAGTGGCTCGCCTGCGCGGCGAGGAGCATTCCAAGGAGCAGGCCGTCCGCTGTATGGATTGCGGCACGCCTTTCTGCCACTGGGGATGCCCTATAGGAAATTATATCCCGGAGTGGAATGAGCTGGTGAGCCGGGGGAAATGGAAAAAGGCCTTTGAGCTTCTGGATGCCACCAACAATATGCCGGAGATTACCGGCAGGCTTTGCCCGGCTTTATGCGAATACGCCTGTGTCCTGGGAATTAATGACGATCCGGTTACCATCCGCGAAAATGAATTAGCTATTATTGAGCAGGCATTTAAGGAGGGGATTATTAGGCCCGGGAGGCCGGCAAAACACAGCGGCAAGAAAGTGGCGGTGATTGGCTCAGGCCCGGCAGGGCTGTCCTGCGCGGCCCAGCTAAACCGGGCCGGCCATAAGGTGACGGTTTTTGAAAAGGACGATTCGCCCGGAGGAATACTTCGCTACGGAATCCCGGATTTTAAGCTGGAGAAATGGGTCATTGACCGCAGAATAGATATCTGGAAAAAAGAAGGGATCCGGTTTAAGACAAGCGTAAATGCGGGCGTGGATTATCCGGCGGTAAAATTGCGGCAAGAATTTGACGCGGTTTGCCTTGCCGGCGGGTGCCGGGTGCCCAGGGATTTGAAGATAGAAGGAAGGGAATTATCCGGAATTCATTTCGCGATGGATTATCTTGTTCAATCCAACCGGAGGGCGGAAGGAATAAAAGTGCCTAAGGATAAGCTTATTGACGCTAAAGGTAAGCGCGTCTTAGTCATCGGCGGTGGAGATACCGGCGCGGATTGCGTGGGAACCGCGCATAGGCAGGGGGCAGTTTGCGTGGTGCAGATAGAGGTAATGGACAAGCCGCCTGAATGCCGGACCGGCAGCTATCCCTGGCCAAAGTATCCGTTAATACTTAAGACCTCAACCAGCCATGAAGAAGGCGGAGAGCGCCAGTGGGCGGTCCTGACCAAGAAATTTACCGGCGAAAACGGACAGGTTAAGAAGGCCCAATGCGCGCGGGTAGAGTTTCCGGGAAAAGATGATAAGGGATGCCCGATAATGAAAGAGGTTCCCGGAGGCGATTTTGAGATTGAAGCTGACCTGGTGATTCTGGCAGTAGGATTTATTCACCCTGAAAAACAGGGTTTATTGAAAGGCTTAAAAGTAGAGCTTGATGCCAGGGGTAATGTTAAAACTAACCCCGATTACCATACTTCCCAAAAAGGCGTTTTCTCCTGCGGCGATATGCGCCGCGGCCAATCCTTGATTGTCTGGGCTATCCATGAGGCCCGTCACTGCGCCCGGGCAATAGACGAGTACCTGAAATCCCACTAAAAAAGCCCTCTATTTCAAGGGCTTTTTTAGAAGGCGATAAACCTTATTGTGCTTGTCGCTATCTTTCCGCCTCCTTTTTGCGTTAGCGAAAAAACTAAATCTGTAACTAAAATATGCCACAAAAAAAGCAAATGTCAAGGCGAAATCCGCTCTTTTAAGAAAGCGTTTTCTTTATGGGCCGGCAAAAAACCAATTCTACCTTGAAAGCTGTTCTTGCATATGGTATATTTTATTCATCCACCATGACATGCGGACTTATGTGATGAGGTACGCTATGCCTAATAGTAACGACATTCAGCACTATGTTCTTCTTTTAGCTTTTGCCTTCTTTGCCCTTATTCTTTCCCTTATCCCTGCCGAACTCTGCAACGCTGAGGAAATCACCCTGACCACCTATTACCCTTCTCCTTACGGCGTGTACAGCGAGATGCGGCTGTATCCCAAGCTGGAAAGCCAGGCCACTGTCTGCGATCAGAGCCAGGAAGGGCTGATGTTTTATGATAAAGACAGCCATACCCTTAAGGTCTGCGGTAAGAATAGCAAGTGGGAAAATCAGGCCCCCAGGTTCTTTAAGGGCCTTGGTTGTGATGCCTGCCCTTACGGAACGCAAAGTTTCAAGCAGGGCCCTTATACTCAGAAATATTGCACACCCAAAGACTATGACGGTACGGTTGTTTCTTTTGATGTGCCTCCAGCTTCCGATGGCGGCTATGCCTGCCATAGCGATTATTTAGGCGGCTACGACATTCACTTTCTTTTCCTATCTTATTGACAAGGAGATTTTTTATGTTATTATAAGACAAGAAGATTAAAAATGGTTTTATAATAATATGCAATTACATTTAGAACAGAGGCGCTGTGAAATTCTTATCAGCGCCTCTGTCGCTTGTCGGGAGTAATAATGGCTAAATACATCTTTATTACCGGAGGGGTAATTTCAAGCTTAGGTAAAGGCATTGCCACGGCCTCCATCGCCAAAATTCTGGAATCCTGCGGCTTCAGGGTGAGCTTAATGAAGTTTGACCCTTACCTTAATGTTGACCCGGGGACAATGAACCCCTATCAGCACGGCGAGGTGTATGTAACGTCAGACGGGGCGGAGACAGACCTGGACTTGGGCCATTACGAGAGATTCACCAACGCGCGGCTTAGCCGGATAAATAATGTTACCACCGGCCAAATTTACAGCAGTGTCCTGGGCAAGGAGAGAAAGGGAGAGTATCTGGGCAAGACCATCCAGGTTATCCCGCACATCACCAATGAGATAAAAGAGAGGATTGAAAGGGTAGCTTCGGAGAGCCGGGCGGAAATTATCCTAATGGAAATCGGCGGCACTGTCGGAGATATCGAGAGCCTGCCATTTCTTGAGGCCGCGCGCCAGTTCGGTCTGGAGAAAGGCAGGAATAATGCCATCTTTATCCATCTTACCCTGGTGCCTTATATCAAAGTCGCGGATGAAATCAAGACCAAGCCCACCCAGCATTCGGTAGGGACCTTGCGGGAAATCGGAGATCGGAAGAGC
>SCPY01000016.1 GCA_004299495.1 bacterium
TCCTTTCCTGAATCAAGAGCCAAAAGCAGCTGATAAAGCGTCTCTTCACCTTCGCCCCTGACCAAATAATCCACGAATTCATTCTCGGCGGCCTCTTCCGCGGTTATGGTGGAATGAATCCCTCCCCAGATAAAAGGAGATTTAATCCCGTTTGAGCGCAAAAAACGCGCGAATTCAAGAGCGCTTTTTATTTGCGGGCCGGTAAACTGCAGAGAAAATCCAAAATAATCATACTGCTTTAAATCTACGCTTTCATTATTCTCAAGCTGAAGGTCGCAAACATCCGCCTCAATGCCTTTATTTCTGAGATACCCGGCTAAACAAAGCACCGGATAAGGCATCCTGGCAAACAAACCCTTAGGGTCAGGATACACCAATAATATTTTAGCCATTCTTTTGGCCCTTATACCATTTAACCGTCCGCCTGACCCCTTCGGCTAAATCATATTCCTGCCGATAACCTAATTCCCTGAAAAATCCAGAACCATCAAAAATCCGTTCGGTAGCTATGGCAATAATGCTTTCTTTATTAACAGCCTCTTTTTTTAAAAAAATCTTTGCCAGGAAATTTAAGATAGATAACATAAATAATATACTCCATACAGGGATGTGTATTTTAAAAGGCCTTACGCCCATTTCTCCGGCAACCGCATCAACCAATTCATTTACCGTATATGGTCGGTCATCAGAGGTAATATAAACTTTACCGGATGAATCTGGGCTATCTGCCGCGAAAATAGACTGATTTACCACATTACCCACATAAACTAAACTTTGGCGGTTATTACCTGAACCCAAAACCGGGACAATGCCTTTTTCAGCAAACCCTATAATCTTGCTCAGGCTGCCCAGCCCCCTTTCACCAAAAACACCCGGAGGCCGAAGTATAGTAACCTTAACTTCAGAATTTCGCGCATCCCGCATTAGAATCTTCTCGGCCTTAAGCTTTGCCCGGCCGTAGGCATCTATAGGTTCTTCAGGAGATGATTCGCTATAAACAGCCACACCTTTCTTATAGCCTATAGCAGCCACACTGCTTAAATAAATCAGGCGGCTTATTTTATTCAGCCTGCAAGCCGCCAATAGGTTGCGCGTGCCTTCTGTATGCAGCAAATCCAACTCATTTAAATATTCCGCCTGGCTTTTTCCGGTAGGCTTTACGTTCACTAAACAAAAAACCGTGTCTATCCCGCTAAATGCCGGGGTCAAGGAATCCGGCTCCAGCAAATCTCCGGTATATAATTCCGTCCCTAAAGATTGCATAAACCGGGTATCGGAATTCTTCCTGGCCAAGGCCCTTACCTTATACCTTTTAGCCGTCAGCCGTTCCGCCAGGTGGCTGCCGATAAACCCGCTGCCGCCAATCACTAGCACATTGGTCATTTCTTACCCTCTCCGCAGCATTAAGGCCGCCCGGTTCAATAGCGACTTTAAAGTGTATAACAGTGCCCTGGGCTTTATCTGGCGCCTTAAATAATATATAATAAGCCCTAAATTAAGCTCCTTTAAGCAGAGAATCGCTTCTTTAATCGCAAACTTTGCGTAAAAGCTCCTTTGCAGCGTAAGCAGGTATTCTGTGGGAACGGAGCTCATATTGTGTTCACCCTCTTTCATATGGCTGAAGCGGTAAAACTCACCCTGTGCCTCTAAAGTAGCAGGGACATTAAAATTTTTATTTTTCGCGCAGTAATCATACAGCGGGGTACCAGGGTAAGGCCTGTAGATAGTGCTGATGAGGATATGCGCCGGCAGGCCTTCCACCAAACTTATCGTTTCCTTGAGCTCTTCCATAGTTTCCGATGGATAGCCGATCATAAATAATGCCGCGGACTTTATTCCCACCCGCTTACAGATTTGGAAAGCCTCCTTTATCTGAGCGACATCCTGCCTCTTATTTATCAGCTTAAGTATCCGGTCAGAACCGGACTCCACGCCATATTCAACATATTTACAGTTCGCGAACTTTTCATGCCTCAAGATAGATTCATCGCAGTAAATTATATTGGAAAAGTGGCTCCAGCTTACCTTCACCTTAGAACTTATCATTAGATTACAGAATTCCTTCACCCGATTTTTATCCGTGTCGAAGCTATCTTCGTAGAATTGAATTCCGTTAATGCCGTAATTATCTTTTAAATACATCAGTTGTTTAAAAATATTTCCGGCATTAAGCGAGCGCCACCTTTGGTAAGAAAGCCCCTGATTAAAACAAAAGGCGCATTTAAAAGGGCATCCCCGGGAAGTATTCATGGTCAATACCCGGCTAGCGAAAAATCGGTTGGCAATATATCTGGGCAT
>SCPY01000222.1 GCA_004299495.1 bacterium
TGCCAATGAGCCGGGACTAATCTACGACCCCGCGCATACCTTTATACTTGAGAATGAAGGCCATTATCTTTTAAGCCTGTTCTTCCTGGTGAATGAAGAGCTCCACGCCCTCACTAGGAAGATGGACGAGCTGGCGGAAGGCGGAAGCGTCGCCGCAAGCTCGCCGCTAAGCTCCGCGGCCGCTCCTGTCAGAAGCAAGATGGCGGCAGCAGTTTTCGGAGTATTACATAAATTTGGCTCCGGCTTAACCGGTACATCTTACCTTCCGTGGCTGGTGGGGGATGTGCTTTTCAGGTTGGCCGGGGCCTCTTCTTCGCCGCGCGCTCCACCACTGGTATCTCAATTCGTCATTTCCAGCTCTCCTCTTGAGGCTGTTCAAAGAGGCTCAAGACGGCCAAAAACTAACTTTAGAGGCGAATACACCTTAAGGCTTGACAATAAAAGAAGATTTATTTTGCCAAAGAAGTTCCGCGAACAAATAAAGCGCGCGAGAGTTGTTACATTAATTTCTTTCGGCCTTTCCAATATACCTATCAGTGTTTATCCTGCCAGCATAGCCAATAGTTTCTTCCGCGGAATATATAAACGCGCCACAACCAGGGCGCAGATATCTCTAATTAGAGAAATATCTGGAAATAGTTTTGATGCGAAAATCGGCAGGGATGGCCGCATCACAATTCCCCGCGAATTGCGGGAAAGATTTGAAGGAGCAAGAGAAGTAGAAGTCAGAGGGCGGGGGGAGTATTTTACGCTCTTACCTTTGGGGAGAGTTTCGCAAGCCGTAAGTTCTCCGCTGGAGAAGGGCGGTGAGTTCTCGGAAAGTGTTGTTGAGCGCGCGAGAAAATTTGGCTATGTGAAGGAGGCCCATATCGTATTGCGGCGGCTGTTGTCCGGAGATTCATTAAGAGAAAACGCGGAATTATTCCGCGATAGAGAGGAACTTAACCTTGACGGACAATTGTTCTATAAGGACTTGCGCCTATATGGGGGGGGATTTGGCAGATTGAAGTCAATCAAGGAGATTTGGGGAAAAGTTATCGCGGCTTTGATGGATAAGTCCAGGCAAGAACTAAGCAAACCGCAGCCGAATTTAGTCGCCATCGCGCAGGCCTACGATCTGTTTGGGTGGCATCCGGAGTTTCGTAACCTCGTTGATAAGGAAATCATCAACCGCTACCTCCAGGCGTTCCGCAAAGAATTGACGAAGACACAATTCCTCAAGCCGTTAATTAATACCTTTATCGCGATTAGGCAAGGTAAGATTGAGCGGCGCCAATCCTATGCCCGGATGATGAAGGAAGAAGGCCAGCGTTTTATTCTCTTGCTGCTGCATTTGAGCCTGCGCCCAGGCGATACCCGCGCGCTGGATATGATACTTTCGCAGATTTACGGATTGCGGGAAGGAGATGAGGCCGGGGAGTTTCATCCTAAACATTTCAGAGATCAATACATAGAGTTATTTTATCGCTTTTGGATGGCCTTACCACAGGGTGGGTTGGAAGTTATGAGTTATCGAGTTCTTTTAGGGCGGCTCCAGCAGTTGCTTGAGAAAGATGCCAAAGGGGAATTAAGCAGCAAAGAGATCGCGCTTATGCGGGCCATTGTTGTTATTTACACGCGCCGGGCGCTGGCGCAGTATAAACCTTTTGAGAATCTTCTTCTGAAAGGCGGTAGTCAGTACCTGAAACAGCCTTATCCTTATCCGGAAGAAATTGCCGCGGCCGCGGAATACTTTGAGAGGGTTGTCAACGATAAGAGTATGCGTTTGATTCCTCCCGGAGAAATATCGCCGCATCATATCCTTCGGGTGAAAGCCAACGCGCGGCAGGCGGCCTCCAAACTCGCGGAGAAAAGAGGTCCTGTACCCAGCCACGTGAGGAGGGCTTCTTCCTCGCCGTTTTCTTCTTCGCCAATTGAGGGCAAACATACTAAACAGTGGGCGCATCATCAACTAAATGATGATTTTACCCGGAGAGCTAACACGGATCTCTATACCGGCGCGCTCCAGATGTTTGTCTTGGCGCATATAACCGGCAGCGGTTCGTTGGGTGAGATTATGAGGCGTATTGTGGAATGGGAGGAGGAAATTTACCGGCACGGAAAGCTGGAGGTCTTGCAATTCTTCCCGGATCTGCGAAATCATGCCGAGCGGTTCCGTCAGATAAGACGCCACAGAAAGATCTGGAATGCCATGCTTATATCGCTTAACACCAAGGTTAATGAGGAGTTGATGAAGCTGGGGCAAGGCCAATATCCGGATTTTGTGGGATTGGCGCGCGTATATGATTTTGGATGGGATGAAACGCTGAATGAAAAGATTGAACGGGAGGTAATTTATTCCCTGATGGATGAGTTTAGGGAGCGCTTGAGCAGGAGAGAAATCTTGCTATCCAGGATTGAGGACGAGAAGCAGAGGAAGAATAAGCGGGGGGCTAATGATTATATCCGGGAATTGCAGGAGGACTGGGAATGGATTAGAGCGTTCCTGCACTTCGCGTTGCGCAATCAAGACGTGCTTGATGCGGCCTTATCGCAGGTTTACAGGTTTAACGGGGTTAATGGTTCGGCCGGCGAAATCCCGTTTAGCCCGGCCCATATCCGCTTTGGCGAAGCGGAGCGCTTTGATAAAGTTTGGCGCGAGCTGAAATACTACGAGAGGAAAGAAATCCTGGGACGGCGGTCCCTGTTAGGGCGGCTTGCCTTGCTTCTTAATAAGCCGGCCAAGACCATTACTCCTGATGAATCGGCGCTTATGCGCGCCATTGTAACCGTGTTTGTGCGCCGGGCAATGGCATTGGGAGAGCCGAAGGTCGGCCTGTCTTTAGAGCTTTACCTGTTGCGGGGAGACGGCGAGTATTTGAAAAGCGGCTATCCTTATCCGGAACATCTTTTGGCGGCGCTGGAATTTTTCAAAAATTTATTCATCCGGGCATCCGAGGATTCGCGCCTGGGCAGGGAATGGAAACATATCCGCGGG
>SCPY01000223.1 GCA_004299495.1 bacterium
CTTAATTTTTTATTCGCGCCCGGCAGGAATTGAACCTGCAACAACCGGCTTAGAAGGCAGGTGCTCTATCCAATTGAGCTACGGGCGCACGAATTTACCTTCCAATATAATCTGTAAATTTACCCTGGAGCTTACGCGGAAAATTTCGTAAGAAATTTTCAATTGCCTAAGCAAGGTGTAACTGGTCGGGGCGACAGGACTTGAACCTGTGGCCTCTTGCTCCCAAAGCAAGCGCTCTAGCCAAACTGAGCCACGCCCCGTTACTAATCTAAAGTAGATAATTATACCACCTAAATTATCTTTTTGCAAATGAGTAGTTTTCAGGCTATAATAACACCATAATGAAGAAAAAATCCCTGCGCAAAATAATCCTGGCATTGTTTTTACTGCTGTCTATCGCTTCCATCAGCATATTCTATATCAACAAGTTTGTCCTCCCCGTAAAAATCAAATCCTTGATTATCCGGCATTTGGAAAAGGAAACCCGGAAAAAAGTCACATTGGAATCTGTACAGTTCAATATACTTAAAGGCCTGATCTTAAGAAACCTGTCCGTCTGGGACGGGCAAAAAAAACTGATCGGCTTTAAAGAGGCGTCTTTTAGCTTTCTTATCCTGCCGGTTCTCCGCGAGAGGAAAATCATCATCCCGAATGTGAGAATACAAGAACCGGTAATCTTCCTGGAGCGCGAAAGCGGCGGCAGTTTTAACCTCCGGGAGTTAATGCCAAAACCAAAAAACGCGGCCGGGCATCCGGAATTCGGGCTGATTATTTCCGCGCTCAATTTAACCGCGGGACATATTGACTTTCAGGATAATGCCGTATCGCCTCCATTTACCAAAAGCCTGGCTGATGTAAACTTAAATATCTTTTTCTCGCTGCCCGCGAGCCTGCGTTTTGAGGTAAACGCGAAGATTCCTTCCGCTCTCCCGCTGAGCCTTAATGCCGATGGCCAATTTTTGCTCACTAAGCAAGAGCTTAAGGCAAAGATTGCTATACGCAATGCCAGCGTTAGTGATTTTTCTCCCTATTATAAAGGCCTTACTTTTGATATCAAAGGCGGGCTTATTGACGCCTTCGCGCAGCTTAACCTGAAGGAAGGGCTGCTGACGTTAGACTCGCGGTTACAAGGCAGGGACATCGCGTCAGCAAAAGATAAAGCCTTTCTTTCTCTTAATGCCGACGCCTCAAGCCTGCTGAAATACAATACAAAAGACAAGCGCCTTACTTTTTCGGGAAAGGCGGATATTTTTAAGGCCAATATCTCCGGCGTTGACACTTTGGGTGAAATCAAAGATATAAACGGCAGAATAAATTTCAACGATTCAGGCCTTAGTTCAGATAGAATCCTTGCTACTGTCTTTGGCTTTCCCATAGAGGCAAAAATTAACCTGGTTGATTTTAAAAATCCATCCCTTACGATTGAGGCCGCCTCAAAGCTTTCCTTAAGCGATCTTCAGAAAATAGGCCTGGAAAAGCTTAAGGTTTCGCTTCCAGCTGAAATTACGGGCGAAGGAAGGTTATTATTGAATGTGACGGCTAAGCCCGCCAGCCAGGAGGCCCCGCTGGTAAACGGCTCGCTCAATATCTCTTCCGCGGCTGTCAAAATAGATAAAATCTCCTCGCCAATAACTGATATACACGGCCTGCTTAGTTTTGATATGACTAAGCTTAACTGGTCAAATCTTAGATTTAAATTTCAAGAGTCTGCATACCAGTCAGAAGGAGAACTGATAGATTTTAATAACCCGGCGGTCAGCCTTCGCCTATCCTCTCCGGAACTATCTTTAACCTCACGATTTTCCTTTACGGAAAACAAACTCATCAAAATCGCCGAATTAAAAGGCAAGTATCTTAATACAAGCTTCCTTCTGTCAGGTAACCTTGGCATAGCCGATACGCAATCTATCTCTGCCAGCCTCAACATAGACGCGGATATCAACCTTGAGGACACGGATAAGCCTCTGCATAAATTCAAAGAACGCCTTGAACAGATTAAACCCAGCGGCCTGGTAAAAGCAAAGATAAATTTACAAGGCAGCCTTAATCATCCTAAACTCTGCACCATTAAGGCCGAGGCCTCAAGCCCGTCTCTTTCTTTATATGGGCTAAAATCCGATGAATTCATACTGCGGTATGAACAATCGCAAGGCATAGCGGACATACCGCTTATCCGCATTGCGTTGTATAACGGAGTAATTGAAGCAAACGCGAAGGTTAATCTGGACACTGAGAATATGCCTTTCCGGATTGAGACGAAGATTGAAGATATAAATATCGGAAAGCTAAAAGACGATACTCCCGCCAGAAACCAGGATATTTCAGGCACACTTCAGGCGGTGAGCCGGCTTAACGGGTTCATCGGCGATTACTCTAAGCTGAGCGGCTCGGGGCAAATTCTGGTTAAAGACGGCAAACTTTGGGAGCTAAACCTGTTTAAGGGGATGGGTAAATTAATTTTTAGCAGGAATTTCGCGGATATTACCTTTAGTAAAGGCTACTGCGAATTTTTCGTCAAAGACCGGTCTGTGTTTACGGAAAATCTAACCATGGTCAGCCCCCTGGTAAGCCTGGAGGGGAAATGTAAAATCGGCTTTGACGGCTCACTCAGCGCGGCGATGAATGTCCAGCTCAGCGAAGAAACCATGCCAGAGACGGGGACCTTTAAGGACTTTACTACCGCGCTTATGGGCGTACCGGGAAGGTTCGCGGTAATAGATATCAGCGGCTCGCTTCAAAAGCCTGAATTTAAATTTAAGACGGCTATGCTTGAGGTAATAAAAGGAATTACGGGATCGGTTATTGAAAATATTTTCGGACAATAGGCAGGATTTTCTTGAGCGCTTTTTTGCGGTGGCTGATTTTATGCTTTACCGCTGGGCCTAATTGGGCAAAGGTTTTCTTATATTCAGGTATGATGAAAAGCGGGTCATAACCGAATCCGTAGTCGCCTTTCATCTTGGAGCCAATCAAACCGCTGCACCTCCCCCCTACCGCGCAGATAAGGCCATTTTTATCTGCCAGGGCAACCGCGCACGCATAGT
>SCPY01000224.1 GCA_004299495.1 bacterium
CGGGAGAAAACGGCTCTTGATAAGAAATCTTTACCGTATAATCGTCAAGCGCTTCCAGGGATTTTACTTTTGAGAAATCTCCGCTGTAGGGAGTGCGCACATTGGGGTCAATGAGTTTTTGGTAAGTGAATTCCACGTCTTTGGCGCTAAAAGGCGTGCCATCATGCCAGAAGACATTCTTGCGCAGGTGAAAGATTATGGTAAGCCCATCATCTTTTATTTCCCAGGATTCGGCCAAATCTCCGGTGAGGTTAATGTCTTTGTCGTATTTTACCAGGCCATTGTACAAAAGCCCGCAGACATCAGCGGACGCGGAATCCGAGGCCAGTATAGGGATAAGGGCGCGCGCATCCGCAATAGAGCCGCTGATAAGCGCGTCGCCGTAGTCCTCGGCAAAGGAGTGAGTGTTAAAAAACAAAAAGGCCGCCAAGAGTATCAGCAGCATCGTTGTTCTGCTCATTATACAATATGTCATTGCGCTTCCGCCAGCGGCGGCCCTCCCGCGATGACGGTAGTTTATTGACTCTTTTTGGGTTGTGATTGTTTCTGGGTGACGTCAGTTTTATCTTTTGTTTGCGGCTCGGCTTCTGCGGTGCCTTCTTTTTCCTGTGGCGGCGGCGCCGGATGTGGCTGTTCGGCTGGAGACGGTTGTTTTTCTTTTGCCGGGACGGCCTCTTTAGGAGCCGGAGCGGTTTGAGGCAGGGGCCCTTTGATAAGCGAGCTTGAGCGTTGTTTGGCAAGGATGGCTAAGGATAGGCAGGTGATGAAAAAGAATACCGCGAAGAACGTGGTAGCGCGGGTAAGGACAGCGTTGGTCTTGGTGCCGAAAATAGATTCCGCTCCGGTAAAACTCTCTGCCAGGCCTCCGCCTCTTCCCGCCTGAATAAGAACAATTACAATAAGAAAAACACAGACTACGCTATGAATAGCAATTAAAATTCCGTAGAGCATATTTATCCTTTCCTGGAGCCGCGCACAATCGCGCTGAAGCTTTTGGCGTCAAGGCTCGCGCCTCCCACCAGCGCTCCGTCAATGTCTTCTTTTGAGATAAGCCCGCCAATATTCTCAGGCTTGACTGAGCCGCCGTATTGCAGGCGAATCAAGCCTGAGGCCCGCGCGCCGAACTTCTGCGTCAGCCACTGTCGGATATATTTATGTACTTCCTGGGCCTGTTCCGGGGTGGCTACCTTTCCGGTGCCGATTGCCCAGACCGGCTCATAAGCGATGATAATTTTCTCGGCTTCATCTTCTTTTAAGGTTTTAAGGCCTTCCTCTAATTGCCCTCTTATTACATCAAAGGTCAGCCCTTTTTCGCGCTGATTCAGGTTTTCGCCCACGCAGACAATAGGAATCAGCTCATTCTTGAGGGCGGCAAAAAGCTTCTTGTTAACCGTTTCGTTAGTTTCCGCGAAAAATTGCCTGCGTTCAGAGTGGCCGATAATCACATAGGCGCAGCCGGCATCTTTAAGCATTCTTGCGGAGACCTCTCCGGTAAACGCGCCCTCTGTTTCCCAATGCAGGTCCTGCGCGCCAATGGAGATATTGCCTGCTTCTAACATATCCGCCAAATAGGACAGTAAAGTGTAGGGCGGGCAGATAACGATGTCTGCCGTGTCAACATCGTATAGATCCCGCTTCAGGGAATTGACCAGCTCCTCTCCCTCTTTAAGGGTCTTATACATCTTCCAATTTCCTGCAATGATTGGTTTTCTCATATTTTATTTTTTGTCGGTTAGAGCGGCTATGCCGGGCAATGCCTTTCCTTCCAGGAACTCTAAGGATGCTCCGCCGCCGGTTGAGATATGCGTCATTTTATCCTCTAATCCGAACTTCGCGATTGCCGCGGCCGTGTCGCCTCCGCCTATAATTGTAGTGGAGTTAAGGCCGGCGATAAACTCCGCCACTTTTTTAGTTCCCGCGGCAAAAGGCTCCATTTCAAATACGCCAAGAGGCCCGTTCCAGATAATGGTCTTGGCTTTTTTGAGCGTGTCGCAGTAATTTTGGGCTGTTTTTGGCCCGATGTCTGCCGCGATCCAGCCGTCCGGGATGTTTTCATCCGCGGTTTTCGCCTTAGCGTCCGCGGATATTTTTTCTGTAATTATGTTATCCACCGGCAGGCAGATTTTTACATTCTTCTTTTTTGCTTCTTCTAAGATCTCTTTGGCTACCCCAAGCTTATCCTGCTCTAACTTTGAATTTCCGATTGGCTTTCCCTGGGCCTTCAGGAAGGTGTAGGCCATTCCTCCCCCAATAATGATTTCGTCGGCCTTGGGCAGAAGATTTTTGATAACCGCGATCTTATCAGATACCTTCGCTCCGCCGAGAATAACCATAAAGGGTTTTTGGGGTTTTTCCAGGGCGCTGCCGAGGTAATTGATTTCTTTTTCCAGGAGAAACCCGGCAACGGAGGTTAAATAATGGGTTACGCCTTCGGTTGAGGCGTGCGCCCTATGCGCGGTACCAAAGGCGTCGTTAACAAAAATATCGGCAAGCGCGCTTAAGGACTTGGCAAAGGCGGGATCGTTTTTTTCTTCCTCCGCGTGAAAGCGCAGGTTCTCAAGCAAAATTACCCTTTCCGCGGCGGATTCTATTTCTTTCCGGATGGGCTCACCGGCGCAATCGCTCAACATCCTCACCTC
>SCPY01000225.1 GCA_004299495.1 bacterium
TTTGCGGAGACATTCCATCTAAGGAAGTTATTGATACCTTCAACAAGGCCGCTTTGCTGGGCGAATGCGCGTAACGGCTTAATAAGCGGCGCAAGAACAAACGCCATTGCCGCCATTCCCGCCATTTTTAAGAAATCACGCCTGGAAAGTCCATCGGGATTCTTCTCATCAATCGGGCTGGAGGAGCGGATAACATCCTTGATAATCGGCCGAAGCTGTTTTTCGCCGGTCTTCAAAGCCATCAATGTGGCGATCGTATGGCGGTCTCCTGTTGCCTTGCTCACAATACCATTGACCTTGTTGTATAGCTTCTTTGTTTCCTCCACGCTGACAAGCGGCCTTCCTTGCTTGCTGGCGGCCTGCCGAATCAACTCTAAGCCCCGCAGATTCATCTTCAAGAGGATAAGAAGCTCGTCCTCCATAATCTCCTCATCGCTTTTAATCTTTTGAAGCAACTCTACGGTAGCTATGACCTTTTCCATCCTATAGTTCAAAATATGTGAAGATGTGCTCAGCCTGACGCCGATACGGCGCAGGTGGGAGCGTATCTTTTCTTGCTTCTCGCTGAGCTTCTTCATCCCAAGCTGCCTGGCAAGCATATCTGGCATAACCATCTCTACCGCATCCTCAACAACCCCCGCAACCGCTTCCGCAGCCGTTCCGGCTATCTCACCTAGCCTGCTTACAACACCCTCTTTCTTCTTTTCGGCAACCTCTGGCTTGGTGATAGCCTGTGACGCAGCGGGCTGGCCGATATGCCCCTTGATAGCTGTGAGAATATCCCCTATACGTTTTTTATCTTTCCCGAATTTACCATTAATAAGCCCTTTTTCTTGTAAGTCAGAGGGAGCAATTCCTGGATCGCCTGAAATCACAATAAGAGGAATATAGCTGCCTGTTTTCTGCTTAGCATGGTACAAAATCAAATTCAGATCATCTAAAAACTGCTTCCGGATATCTTCTCTTGTAACTAAGGAGCGTAAAAATTCCCAGGCCCGCCCCAAGATACTATCAGGCCTTTTAATTTCAATATCCATAACTATAAGGTCAATTCTCTGGCTGGGATCAGAAAGTATAAGTTCCGCCTGTTCAGGCGTAATTGCTATAAGAACATCATACCCTAATTCAAGAAGCTTCTCTTTTAAGTGAGCTGGGAATCTGTCTGGATAAATTGCCTCGTCATCAATGATAAGCACAGTGAGCCTCCTGCGCCCTTCTGCCGCTAAATGATTTTCTGGCGTTTCGGTAATGGGGCTGGAGGAGGCGCGATTGCCATAATCAAGCAACTGCGCTATCATTGGTGAAAGCTCCCTGATTATCTCAATTAAAGCCTCTTTTTCTTCAGCTTCCTCTAAGCGCTGTTTAAGCATTCCCGCGATAAGCGCATTGATTTCTCCCTCATCAAATTTGCTAGCTATAACCTCAAGATGAGGAATTATATCAAGGATATACTCTACTCTGTCTGCTTTCTCAGAAAATGCTTCTTTGGATAATAAATATCTGATTTTTTGGCTTATCAATTCCTTAATCCCATTCAAATTATTCATAAACCCATGAATAAAAATGCGTAAGCGCTCTTTATCATCCATCTCTAAATGTCTGCCTAAAGCTTCTATAATCCTACCGTATTCATCTTCATATGTTGCTAAAAGATACCTGAGTTCAAAAAATACAAAACGAGGCAGGGGGCGAGTATTGTATTTATCATCGCCATTAATGGCTATTTCTAAAGCATAGAATTGACTTATAGCTTCTGCCATAGATTTTATTGAATCCGCTATAGTATCTATCGCAAACTTTGTATCCGCCGCCCTAATTTTGTTAAACAGAAGAGTCCTAAACAGCACCTCAAGAGTAGCATAATTGTCCAATATAACGCGTAAAATATCCTCCTCTTCAGACTTATCCTCTTCCGTGAGATATTGCCTAAGCTGTTCTGCCTTTTCGCCTTCGTCTAAATTATTCTTCCCGATCATATCAACCAAACGGCCATTATAATTCATGGACCCGCTTTCTGTTTCTCCTTTATCTATGTATTCAAGAAATGTAATTACGCCTGCGTCATATGTAAAATATACCCTTGTATTGCCTATTCTAATACGGAACACCGGTTCGCTCGCCCTTCCGTGTAACTTTCCTAATGCCTTTATATTTCCAGAGGAAGGTATCTCTAGCTTCCCGCCATTGTCAATATAACTTAATGCCTTTCTTACTTCGCGCCTAAATCTCTCAATATCTAACGTTGTTAACGAACCCATAAACGTCTTTGTGAATTGAATTTTAACTGCCGGGCTGGAGGCAATTTGGCTCTCTCGGCCTACTGTCATTACCAGTACTCCGGGCTTATTCTCGATCGGGCTAGAGACAATAGGTGTTCCCCTCTTTGGAATTCCCTTAATTATGCCTGACAATGGAGGCAAGCCCAATTCCATATAATAACTATTCAAAACTTCAATTATCCCTGCCGCCTGCTTCTGTTTTAATATCTCATTAAGCCTCCTGACAGAAATTGTTATGAAGTCACATTGCCACCCCTCTACCTTTATATCCGCCCCATCCTTACCTTTATAAGATTCTCCGCCCAACTCTTCAACAAATGATCCGTATATGTAAGCGAAAATCTCATTAATCGCGTATACAAACTTTCCATCTTTTGATAATTGGTTCGTTGTTTCGGGATTATAGTCCGTAGAAAATATTTCCTCAAGCTGCCGCAGAATGCCCATCAACTCTTTGCCATTTCTTGCTCTTTTTACCTCTTGGATAAAATCCTTATAATATGACTTTAAGCCTTTTTTGTTTAAAATTATCTTCTTGCCGTCTTTATCCAAACCATCCTGGCCAAAATCTCCGCCCGGCAATTGTATAATATGGATAAGTTCATGGGCTTTGTCTCCCAGGGTAAACGGAGCCCCGGGGGAAGGATAAATTGCCCTTTCGCTCGGAACGGCATAATGCCTATCGCCAAACCCTCCTTCCGGCAACCCATTCTTCTTCCATCCTTCTAAATCTTTAACATAGACGATTTTTATTCCCTTCTCCTTTATGATACGCTCTACCGCCCGCTCAATATCTGTCTTCTTGCTTAGTTCTTCTTGAGCCGCAATTGCTTGCGCAATTACTTTAGTAAGACTAAAATTGGTAGGGAATAATAAAACCAATCCCAAAGCTATGATAACAATTGCCGTATTTTTAAAGCCAACTACCGGGCTGGAGGCTAACGGCGAGCCGGAGCGGCTGCTTTGCTTAATTTCTTCTTTAAGAAGTTCCCTGAGGGCCCTATCGGTTAAAGACACGCGCTTAATATACTCTGCGACAGGTTTAAATCTTTGCGCGTCCTCTCCGCGCCTCTCGGCTTTCATCGCATTGCCTATGCCGAAATTGTAAAATGCCAGCATCTTTCCTCTATTGCCATTAGAGCTATCATTAAGAGAGGCAAGCAGCTCCGTCCCCAATTGTATGTTTAGCTTATGATCATTCTTTAATTGCTTCTTTAATTTCTTGGGATTTACTCTCTTTCCCCCAAGCTCTTTCATAATCCTGGCGGCAATATGAGGCCTTAACTGCATTAATCCTACCGCCCCTTTATCCGAGACAACATCAGGATCAGCTCCCGATTCTACGTAAATCACCGCCAGAACCAAAATGGGGTCTAATTTTCTTATTTCTGCCTCTTTCGCTACTATCCTTAATAATTCTCTTATCCTGGGCAGGCGTTTCTTGATTCCGTATTCTCTGCTGAGGTCTTCCTCAACAGCCTTATTGTATTCTTTTTGCGCGCGGCTAAGGGCATCTAAAACATTGCCAAGGTCCGCGGCTGCCTGCTCATGCCTGGCCCGTGTTTCATTTAATTCTTCTGCCCTCGGGTTACCCTGGCCGGCAAATAATCCCATAAGCCAGCTTAACCAGCCTTTTGATTTTTTGGATTCCTCCAATCTCTCTCTTATCTCTTTAAGCTCATTATCTGCTTCTTTAAATCTTGCCCTGGATGAATCTACTGCCTCTTCAGCCATTTTTAATTCCCTGAGGGCTTTTTCGCCTGAAGACTCAACCTGCCAAAAGAGGTCATCTTGCGCGTTTTGACTTACCTTTTCTATCTTCTCTGCTTTAACTGTTGCGGGGCCATTATCTTCTTTCTGCAGAGAACCGTAGATAAACCCAAAAATCATTCCCGCGGCGGCAAAGAGTAAAATCAGGGGTTTTACTATAAAGCTAAATACTTTCTGTCCTGCCAGCGGGCTGGAGGAGGGCTCCTTTCTCTTTCTAAGAGAGGAGGAGCCTTCCTGTGCGGTAGGTGTGAACTTTACCGTAAGCGGCACTAGCCTTTCTGCGAACAGTACCTGCGGCAGTCTCCTCAAGAAGCTGCCACTGGTCACCGGACTGCTGCTTAATGTCCTGTCCGTTAATGAGGAAATTGGCAATGCGGCCGCTGCCATTGACACGAGCAGAGCCAAATATGGTACCATCAGAGTTGTCAACCACGAAGTGAGTGAACTCAAGTTCATTATAGCTGCTAACCATGGTACACCTCCTTCATTGATTAGTTGTTCCGAGGCCCCCAGGAGGGTCGTTTGCCCGGAGGTAAGGGCCCTGAGGGCCTCAAGAACAACAGTAGCCGCAAGCTTTCCTGCCACGGAAGGAGCTTGCAGCGGGGTTAATAATAAAGCCCCGGCTAAGCCAAAAATAACAGCATACCCCACCAGCCACGGAAGGTGATATGCGCCAGCTAAGCCGAGGCGAATATTTTTTAATAAATTTTGAAGTTTATCGGTAAGGTTAAGGAATGAAAGGCGAGAATAGGAGACCGCGGAAGAAGCAATAACAACTAAAGCGCCAGCGGGTGGCGCCCGGCTTATATAATTGGCGAAATATTCCCTTAATCCCTCTATAGACTCATTCAGCCATTGCTTGAGCGCAGATAGCTGTCTCTTTTGGATGCCTGGGTTAATAACATTTGCATCAGAAAATCCCCTCTTCTTTGGAGAATCATCTCCCTTAGAGCCCGCTGTTCTTCCAGATTTTCCTGTATTTTCTCTAACTTTTCCCGAATATCGTTTCCCATTTTGTCCCCCTTCGTTTATTTGGTTGATTATTTGCCTAATCTGCCTAAAGGCATTTACCAAATAAGCAAAAGGAGGGGCCTGGGGAGGATGACTTTCAATACCGTTGATTTCTATCTTGTTATGCGAAAAGACGGCAAGATTCTTCGCGTAATGATGATATTTTTCAAGGAAGTTTCTTAGTAAAGCTAAGAACGAACCTGCCAGTTTATTTAGCGATGAACCGGCTGTTTTCAGAAAATTCACCGGCCTATCTGTATCAACAGGAGCTAAAGGCGCCTCGGCAAGCGGGGAAGAAGCCGACTTCTGGGCTGGAGGTGTTTTTGGATCCTGATTTCTGAGGCTTTCTATCTTAGCTTTTTTCTGCTCCATGAAGGCTTTTGCGCTTTGCGCTGGCTGGGCTAGAGATATTTTTATTCCTCTGAGGCTTCTTATTTTAGCTTTTTTCCGCTCCATTAAGTCTTCTGGGCTTTGCTCTGGCTGGGCTGGAGATATTTCTGGGTTCAGGGTTGTTTTAAGGTCTCTTATTTTAGCTTCTTTCTGCGTTAAATCTTTTGCTGCCGGTCCTGCTTGCGTAACTCTCCTTAATTCAGCAAGTTTTGTAATTATCCGCTCATCGTTTGGTTTGGCATCTAAGGCCTTCGCGTACTCAGCCAAAGCCGCCTCAATTTCGCTCTTCTGTTCGTATACCCCTCCTATAAATGTGTGTAATTTTGAAATTTCTTCCCTGGCCGCAATAACTTTCTCATAATCAGACGGCTCAACCTTTTGTCCGGAGGCATTCGGTTTCTCAACTTTACTCTTGCCATCTTTACCGATTTTCCGTCCTGGCCTTACCGATCTATACCTATTGATGTAGAGGATGGCCCCTCCGATAAGGAGGACGCCAAAGACAATCCATCCTACAGCATCAAGATTGCTGCCTATCCAATTCCACAGAGATGAGGTTTCAGCTGAAGCTATGCGCGTTTCGGGAGCTGCCGATAGCGCGGGATGAACAGCCGGCACCGGAGGCGTAACCGCAAGGCCTTCCTGCACAAGATATTTAATCGGCTTGCCTTTGATGGAAGAATAAACCTTATCGGGGTCACTTATGTTATTAAGCGCCGCTATCTCGTTTATTTTATCCCAAATCTGAGCAATGGAAGGATGCTTATTGCCTGCTTTATGCAATAAATCTATTGCCGCATTCCAGAGGGTATCAGTCTTATTTTGTGTCCATAAGCCAAATCTCAAGTAGAGCTTAGATCCTTCTTTAACAAATTCATAAGCATAGGCGGGAACTGCATAAAGTAAAGTTGTGCTAAAGGCCGCGAGAATAGAAATGATTTTGGTAAGCGATGATTTTGCGGTTAGGTTGGCAGGGGTGATTGCTCTGCCCGCCGGAGGGGCATTGGCCGGGTTTAAGCCATAGTGGGAAAGCATATCCGGCCTGTTGCCGTTTATATCCCGAGAGCTGCGTGAAAGCAAATGATTATCTTCCTGATGTTCTGTTGTACCCGCCATGACTGCTGAAGAAACTGACGGAGTATTGGCAGGCGCGTTAGGGTTATTATTCGCGGGAACTCCTTCGGGAATAACCGGGAATCCGGCTTCTTTTGATGAACTGTTATCGGCTGATCCGACGCTTTGAGTAAATTTGTCATCATCGCCGTCACCATATCCGCCATCGGGAGCCCCGCCATCCTGGCCGCCATTACCGCTATCTTCTTCTGTATTTGCCTCACCGCTTCCCGGAGCTCCCTCACCGGCTTCGGCACCGGCCGCGCCGCCGTTAATTCCTTCCGTATCCCCTCCCATCTCATTTATCTTTTCTTTTTCTTCCTGCGAAAGCTCTTTCCCGCCGGCTGTTTTTATTTCATTTTCAAAGTTATTTTTTGAAATTATAATAATTCCGCCTAATTCATTAACCATAAATTTCTCTAAAGGAATTTCTTTCCTTGCTAATTCTTCATTGGTGCTGTTGTTACTTTCATAAACAGTAACAAACACTTTTCTATTTTTCCCATCCAATCTAAATCCCTTCACTATGACTACATGCCAGCCATTTCTTACCCTCTCTGCTATACCTAAGTTATTTATGGCATCGGGAGAAAGCTTCTCAAACACATCGTACTGATTTTTAGCGTCAATCTTGAAAATACCAAAATAAATATCCAAGCCAAAATCTTTTAATATTCCGTTAAGCGTTTCAACCATCTTTACAGGATTGAGCTTACCGACAATATTTCTTATTTGCTCTAACTTCGCCCAAGCATTTTTTGCTATTTCTTCAGATTTCTCAACCTTTCCCTTAAGGTGTTGTACTATCTGGTCTGTGAAATATGAATTGGCGCAATTCCACAGCTTCTTGATCCTATCAACAGCCGATAACCTTTTAAGCGTTTCTGCTATCCTCTGGGTAGTTTCGACCGAATCCCTTGAAGCTTTAACGTCTTCCCTTGAAGCTTTAGTGTCTTCCCTAGCAGCTTGAGCGGCTTCCCTCGCAGCCTTAGCGTCAGCTTCTATATTTACAATTTTCTTTCTAAGGATTTCATCCTTATTTATTTCTTCACCGATTATCTGGGCATATTTTTCTCTTATCTCTTTCTCTGCCACATACCAATCTTGTTCCTCCATTACCTTACGTAACGCGGTCCAGAAACGATCGTGGTCTGTGCCATCAAATGTATCCTTCATCTCTTCGGCCCTAGCTAATACTATATTCATTTGCTCTGAGGTTAAAGGTATGCTTTCCCGCACCCTCTTTTCAAATATCTCTTGAGCTTTTTTGCTGATCGCTTCCCTGACTTCTTCGCTCTTCTTGATCCTTTCCTCTAATTCATTTATTTTTACTGCTAACCCTGATACAATATCCCTCATTTCATTGTTCTGCTTACTCTGTTCCGCCTGCCCGGCCAAGAGCTTGCGCAATAAAAATATTGGATCATCTCCCTTTTCTCCTTCCTCTGCCGGCGAAGAGGCGCTATCGGGCGTTTCGTATATTTCCTTCCATAAAACATTTATGTCGCCTGTTTCGCGATCATAACTAATCCCGGCGTATCTAAATACCTTGCCGGGCTCTTCTCCCTGCTTTTCTTTTCTTAACTCTTGTAACCGGCGCGTAAAATAAAGGCGGGTCTCGTAATTATCTCCGCTATGTAAATTCTCGCGTAACGGCCGGGAAACTTCCGGAATATTCAACAGGGCTAAATGTACTATGAACCGAAGCGCTTCATAGTCTTTCGGATACCTCCCGCCTGCCGGCTCAAGCATCTTTAAGGTTATGTCGTGTATCCGCGTATGCTCATCAAGCCCTGTTTCATCAGGATGCATTCTATGCACCGCCTCATGAAAAAGGCCATAGAACAACAGCCATTCTCTATCTTCGCTTTCTTCTTCTATAACCCGCGCGCTCAGCATAGCCAATCCGCTGCGGGTGTTTACTACCGCTACAATACCATCCGGCAATTTATCGGTTATAACCAGGCGCTCTATATATCTGGAGACTAAACCGCTCAGCAAATCGCCTGTTTCCTTATCCTGCATAAGCTTGGAGATAAGGGAAATCGCCTTCTGCCGCAAAGCTAATGACTGCTCATAGTACTTTACGAATTCCTTATAATCGCGCAGAAAGAGTATGCGGCCTATGCCGCCGGTGAACTCTGAGAATACCTCGGCAACTGCCTGCTGCTCAAACTCTTCCTTTGTCAGGATGGCGAATTTCTTACGCAGATTTTCTTCTTTGGGAGATATGGATTTAGTAAAGGTCTTGGAATAGGTAGTATAAAAAGATCCAATGTAAACCCAGGCAGAAACTGGCTGGCTCTGAGCTTCAACTACAATATCACGGGGCCTGGTAATATCATGATGCGCTGATGGCCAGGCCGCGGCTATTGCCAACAGTAGAGCGGCTATAGCAACTCTAATCCTTGACTTTAAAGAAGAAACGCGGCCTTTGGTGGGCGGACCACGGGCATCCGGCAAATCTTCAGCTGGGCTGGAAGAGGTTATATAAGATGAAGACGTTTTACTGCCTATTTCCTCTAATCCAGACAACCCTATTCTCTTGCCGCTAATCGCACTACTGGCACCACCGGTTCCTCTTAGAGAACCTAATCTCAAGACGCCAACAGTATTAGTCGGACGTCTTTCTTCTTCCCTGCTATGAGCGCCTACGAGCGCGCCTAACGCGCTGCTTGCACTCCGGACACCTTCAGTTCCTATATTATCCGCGCCTTCATTAGACGCACTTTCAGAACCTCCGGTTACACTCTGGGCATATCCCTTCCGCATACTCTGAGTGCGCGTAACTGTGTTTACCAGCGCTCCCAGCAATCTCCGCAGAGCTTGTCCTACAGCTATTACACCAACTGCTGCTAATGCAACTGCTACAATTCCAGCAATGACTTCTATATTTTGCGCGCTTATTTCATTTAGGCGAACTGCGATTGCGCGAATCGCATTCGCCAAGCTGATACCCCCGGCATTGTCAAGAATTTGAGTACCGAAAGCAGCCATCATTACATTCTTAGCTCCTTCCATGGCTGGCGAATATGCCGAGAAACCTCTTATCAAAGCGCCAACATCAAGATGAATTACCGGGCTGCTGGCGCCAAAGCTGGGATAACCGCCGGCTGCGCCGCTTCCTTGTTGGCCTGATAAAGGTAAGGATCCCGTTTCCCGCTCTTCCCGCTGCGGCAGACGGCTATTTCGCTCGTTCTGCGGCATAACAGGACTGGATGAGGCGGGATTGAAATGCTCTACCGCAAACCCTAATTTTTTCGCTAAAGGTTCCCACCAGAATCTATCGTCGCTTTGGAATATCTCATTGTAAAGCCTGCTGTCTACGGCAAGAATCTTCTGTTGCAATCTTCTTTCAAATTCGGACAGGAAATCCTCCGCTCCTATCTTCTTATCGAATAGCAGCTTTTCCGCTTCTTCTCTTGCCTTTATAAATATCCCTCTGAGCGGACGGTGGTTTTCTTTATGTTCATCCCTAATGACAACTATATCTATCTCATCCGGCCAGGTAACGATAGTACTTTCTTCCCTACCCATAGCAAAATACAAATCATTCAAAGAAACCGTATTAAGACTACCTGAAGGATGCGTATGCCCTATCTTCTTATGTCCCTCATCGGGTACCTGAACATGCTCCGCACCGCCAATATCGGTAACCTTTAAATACCATTTTCCATCTTTCTCATAATAAATAAATCCAACTTCAAATTCTAATCCGTTAGCGGCTTTGCCTAAGAATTTAATCCTATCGTTGAAACTCTTGAATTCTTTAACCTCTCCAAGACGACCAAACCGCGCTCTTGCCTGTCTTGACTTTTCTATCTTTATGCTGGTTCTATTTACAATATCCCATGTAAAGTTACCTATGGCGGCCAATACAATAGCCACCGCTGCTCCCTTTAAGAATGTGCGCCACGTAAACATCTTGCCAACCTTATTTCTGCCACCTTCCACCGGGCTGCTTGCCGCGCCTTTTTCATTCTGAACCTTCCCTATATTGAACACAGGAGCCGGTAAAATCGGTGGTAATGTAGCAATAAATCCTCTCTCGGCGCGTTCAACCACTCTCCACCCATCCTCAAGCCTGCCCCTCATCTCCTCACGCCAAGGCACAAGCGCGGATGAAGCCCGCACAGTTGAGCCAACTATATGCTCGCCAGTCTGCTGAATATGGGTAATCGGCGCCTGGTCCGCCGGCGAAACGGCAAACATATCTCTTATAATCTGCGGTATGTTGATCTTAACAACAGGTAATAATCTTGATCCCATAGCAATAAATCCTTTTAAGGCGCCATCAACAGCTTTGTCAGCCGCTATCAACAACTTCTTGGTCCACTCCTTAACCTCTTCATCCGCAGTCACTATCGCGGACGAGGCCCGGAAAGCAGAACCCACTGTTGATTTTTCTTCCTTCACTAAACTATTGCTCGATTGGACGGCTTGCCTTCTATTCAACTCCTGACGAGCTAATATTTCACTGCTTGTACCAAATAGCGTCTGTATAATAGGATCTAAGCCACTAATGAACAAATCGCTAGCCAATACCGCAGGATCCTTAGCCTGCTCAAAAGCAAGCTGTAACTCTCTATCAAAACGAGCTATGCTTAATGGAGCTTTAAGCAATACATCTGATGGAGGAGACTTCCCAAGCTCTATATTTAAATGACCTCTTTCTCGTAGAAAACTAGTAATCACCTTCGCGATTTCATAATCTTTAGACTCAGAGAATTTACTTATAAACTTTAAAATGATTTCCTCGGTCTCAGGCGCTAAAATAAATCCTAAGCGATGCTTATCTCTTAATGCTCTTAATACACTACTTAACGTAATACGGCGGCCATACTCTTTTGGACTCAACCCAGGAATATATAATCTTATGATGCCGTCGTGCAAATCTTGCAATGCCTGCGGTGAAGCAAATAACTTTCCAGACATATCCATCATAATCGTATAAATCGAAGGAATAGGCCTATCAATATCTTTTCTCCATCTAAATTCATTCACACGTAAATCGCCAGCGCTGTCAATTAGTCCTACCCAATCTATCTTTGCATTCTTGCCAGCGATATTGACCGTAGCCATGGTTAACTCGTCAGAATATGGAGATACAGACCTAGATTTGATTTCTCTAAAAATAGGGTGAATTAAATATTCTGGATGAAGTGGCTTTATAAAACCAAACACTTTGCCTAAGGCATCGTGAATTCTTACTTTTGCCAACCATAAATAATCTTTCCATTCCATTCTTATGGCTATATCGAAATCACCATTATCTACAGCCTGACCTTGGAGATGACTAGTGACTCCCCCCCCTACAAACCTAACACGTTCCGAAGATTTATTTGATAGGTTAGCTTTAACCCAATCCGCGACTTCGTTAACAGTTAACGGCGAAGAGGACTGTCTTATTGTGCCGCCTGCCACCGCCGCTACAGCATTGGCCACTATCACTATCTGTTCCCTGCCGCCGGCGGCAGGAGCGGGAGAAGCGGGTTGCGCAACGGCAGAAGCGGGTTGCGGCTGTGTAGTTACTAAATATTCCTCAGAGCGTCTGACCATAGTATTGATAAAACCGGCGGCGGCCCTTTCACCATTGGCATTGCCAAGAACAACTTCTTGGCGGTGGTCTAACTCTAAAATTCCTCCTGACATACGCCCATTAATTTCAATCACATATGGATTCCCATCCTGGTCAGCCATCAAGTCCACACTGGCAAAGTCCTGCTGTGAACCTCCGGCTTCTTTCTGCATTGCCTCAAAGGCGGAAATAGCAATAGCTTCAATCTTAGCCATCTCCTCGCCGCTGTCTATGCCGCGGGAGGCAACCGACTCTTCAAACGTAAGCAGGCCTCCGCCCTGGGAAATGTTAACTACGCCTCCTACTTTGCCTGTGCGCACTGAAACAGCCATTACAGAAGGACGGTTATTAGCATCGCGCGTGATAAAGACACGGTAATTCCAGTCGTAATCCTTACCATTAACTCTTATCGGCCGAGGCACAATCCTCTGCTGTACCATTACGCCTGATTTATATTTATTTTTATTATCCTTATCATTGATAACTTTTAGTACCAAGTCCACAGCTTCTTTTAATGTTAATCTGCCTGGGGAGACCTGTACTCCGTAACCTCCATACCAATCCAACGGCTTAACCACTATGCCTGCAGGCAAATATGTATTTTCCGCGCTCATTTCCTGGTCGATGCCAAATAACTGTCTTATGCCCTGCTCTATATCACCCCCGGTTGGTTCACTGACAAAATTAACAGTGCCTGGAATGGAAACCCCCGCTTTCTTTAATATATCCATAGTGGTTCTTTTATTATCCTCAGAATCCTCAAATTTCTCATTGCTTGATACAGGAACTCCAAGCTTTACAATAGCTTGAAATTTACCATTGGTTATATCACGGAAGCTATGGACATAGCCCACCCGCACCGGATTCTTATACCGCACAACTTCAAACCGGCCATCGCGGAAACGGATGCCCTTATCCACATATACCGCATCCCCTTCAATTATAAGGTCCTCCGCCTTATCCACCCATATGACTTCAAAATCACCATCGCCAGGAGCAGCCCTTAGCATAGCGAAGTTGGCGAGGTTGCCGTCGTTATAGGCAAAGCGACCAATCAATACCGCTGCCCCTCTGTGTTCCCGCTCATCAGTAACCACTTCTGTATTGTAATTAAACTGAGAGCCCGGTAAATACATAGCGAGTTGCTGCCTGTAGCCATCAAGTTGCGCCCTATGTTTAATTACCTCGGGATTATTGGAGATTTCTTCTCTATATTGTCTTCCTCTCCTGTAGGCGGTATCAAAATACCGGCTAAGCAGCTCATCCCCCGACTCGTCTTGGCCGGCTTCACGCATTGTGCGATAGGCATGCCATATGCCCCCGGAAGGATTACCGTTAACCTCTATAACTACCGGCTCAAGCGTGCCGTCAGCACCTTTTCTTACCATCACATCTATTCCGGCAAAATCATGCTGATTGTTGATTGATTCTACCGTATCTTCGCGCTTATATCCGTCAACCGCGTTAAAGGCCATAACAGCGGCGGAATTAATCCTGTTTACTAATTCACTTGCCTCTGCCTCACCCAAACCAAGCCGCTGGCAAACCTGCTCAATGGTCATAGTGTGGGCGGTTAAGCTTATATTAACCGGCTTACCCTCCCGGTCCACGCGCACCCCCATTCCGGTCACAACCGGCCTATTATCTGCATCCCTGGAAACAAAAACACGAACATTCCAATCCTGCCGGACACCATTCTCTTCAAAGAAAGGAGGAGATATTCTTTCCTGGACAATTACACTCTGGCCTTTCTTAAGCAGATTAGAAATTGCTTCCGCTATCTTTTCGTCTGTATCGCTTTCACTAAAAATTTCGACTCCATATCCCGCCCAGCCGTCAGACGGTTTTACCGCTATACCCCTTCCATGCCTGCTTCTAAATTCACGCACAAACCCCACTATGTCATTCGGCACCCCGGATTCTGTCTCTGCAGATCTTACTACGGAAGGCTTTAGAGCTAATTCTCCGCTTTCATTCTTACCCACAAAAATCAGTTCGTCATCCTTGGATTTCCCAGCTTCTTCTTCCAGGCCAAGCCGATCCCTTGCGGGCGCGGATTGAAGCACAAAAGAGATGCTCGCCGGAACCGGAACTCCTGCCGCATTAAGCAGGTAATTGGTTAAAGGCTTGTTCCCAGCGGTATATTCAAAACTATGCGTCTCTGAAGTTGGGGTCAACAAAGGAACTTCGGTATTTTCCTTGGCACTTGTATTAGAAGTAAAGGTGTACTGGCTCCAGACATCGCCGCTTCTGTATGAAAGATAGTGCGCCTCAACTTCACCGTCTTTAAAATTAACCAGAGCAAAAGTATATTGATTTCCGCGGGCTTGCTTAAATATCAATGCCCTGCGCACAAAGACCCTTCCGTTTATATTCTGTATCCAGGTTGGATCAAGGACAAACAAGGCATTGACATCGGCTCGGTGCGCCGCATGCCTCTCCATTACTGTTACTTCGTTATGTCCGATGACATTTAAACCGCTTGAGGACCGCCCATCAATATGAACAATATTTACTGCTTCGCTATTTATATGACTGGAGCCGTCTTCTGTCGGAGTTTCAATATCTACAACAACGCCTTCAACCAAAATCTTTCCGCCTACCCTTATGTGTTCCATCCCTTGCATACTAACTGTTTGGGTGGCTATGGGAACCGCTCCTCCTGGCTCAGCCTGCCTCTCTGCTGAAGATACATCATTGCCCAACCCAATAGGATGCACGATTACCGGCCCTCCCACCTGAGCGACGGCAACTTGGCCATGGGCTATGGAAAGATCATAATTACCTAATCTTGTGAATATCCTTCGGGGGCTTCTTTGTATATCGCTAAGATTATATTCAGCAGTAATTTTATGGCTGGGGTCTTTTTTGCTGGTTAAATTGATTTTAATTCTATCCTGCCCGGATTCTGATGGCAGGGACTGGATTTCTATTTCTACATCCTGGAGAGGCTCTGGAGCAGGGTTGGAAATGGTGGGTATTGAAGCATGGCCTTCTAATTTTCCTTCTTCGCTAATAAGCTTTCTCTCGCTGGACATCTCTTCGGGCGAAGCTTTCGGTGACGGAGGGCCGCGGGGGGCGCCTAAAATCTCATAGCCGTCTTCGGTAATACGGATAGTGACTTCATTGCGATAGCCCTCAAGGCCAGGAATGCTGATAAACGGCTCAAGCGTAAAGACATCGCCTACCTGCACGCGGCCCTCAAGTTTGCCCCTGTCCTCAAAATGCCCGATGTCAAAGGCATGCCACTCTTCGCTGTCGCCAAAGAGCCGGTGGGTCCTTACGAAATGACCGTATCTGCGTCCCAGCTCATACCTTTTCATTTCCGCGTTCGCGGCATTAGTCATATCCTCGTAGGTATCGTGAGCGCGCTTTCCGTCACTGCCAACCTTAAGGCCGCTAAACGCCTGCTCTAAGCTTGAGCGCATTGCCTCAAGCGCCGCCTGTCTGCGGGCTGAAATCCCTAAACTCTGCAGATGCGCCTGAAATTCCGCCTGCGTCTTAACCTCTTTTTCTCCAGTCTTAAAGAACTCTATCTTTCTTAACTCTACCTTTCCTCCATTTTTAACAGCTAGGAACGAGGAAGCGGCATCCTGTACGGCAACTGCTTCGCCGGAAGTCTTACTGCGGATTTCCAGAACCGCATCCAGATTAGCCATATCACCGCCTCTTAAACGCCGGCCGCTGGCCGTTGGCTCAAAGTCAGTAACCGAGGTGTGGGCTCCGGCAGCCACCGAAGACAAGAGGCGCGAGACGCTTACTTCAAAGTTATCCGCATCCAGCTGGGCTTTGATAGTAGGCTCAGAAATCATCCTATCCACTTCTTCTTCAAACAAATCGCTAAGCGCGGTTTCACGCTGCTGTTTCTTATCCAGGCCGTTAAATCTCTTAACCGCTCTCTCGTGCGCCTCTGTATGAATTTTCGCCACCAATTCATTAGCCCTCCGCCCTGCCTCATCCTTGTATGCGCGGGGGCCTTTAACATAGCCGTAACTGGCGTGCATAAGCTCTTCCTGGGTTAATCCGTATCCGTAAGGCGTGCTTCTATCGCTTAATTGTACTTCCGCGTTATGGGTGGTGCGCAAAAGGGTGCTTAAGAGATTTGAGTCAAGCTCAAAACCTCCAACGGGAGCAAAACTGCCCGAATTCATAAAATCCAAGGCAAAATGCCAGCTCAGATATTTGGTCAGAATTTCATTATCATTCATTTCAGAAAGCCTAAGCTCAAGCTTGCTTCTGTCAAATGGCCTGCCAAAACGTCTAGCGGATTCCTCCATAAGGGTTAATGCCCTTGAGCCAAGCGGACTGCCGCTAAAAATATCCTGCCCAGCCATATGAATCAGCGAGTGGATAAGCTCATGCGCTCCGGCTCCGGCATTATAGATGCCTACGCTGTTTAATTGGGCTGTTCCATCCTGATTGAATGATAAGTTCTGGAAAGCGTCTATGGCGATATACTTGCCTTTGTTCTGCGCGGGAGTAACTGCTCCGGTCTTTCCGTTGGTAAGGGTCCCGTATTTAACGAACTTGAGATTAGGCATAATCTCGCTTGTTGTAAGGCGCTGTTCCAATACATTATCCGCGAGAGAAACCAGGGTCTCGCTACCGCTAATAAGCCCCCAGCTTCTTGCCTGCTCATCAGATAACAGCCGCCTTATAGCCCTAACCCAATTTCCGGCATCTGTGCTTCCGGCGCCAAAATAATCCCCAATCCTTAAAAGAGGCGTGATAACATTGGTTACGGTCTTGACATCAGCGTCAAAAACAGAATTTAACTTGTTAATCACGGATTGCTGAGTGCTATAGCCGTCAAATTCACGGAGCTCTGCCTCTAAAGAGCTTTTTTCCTGCTCAAGATTCCCCAGCCTCCTGGCTAATTCTGGCGCAGGCAAACCTATGCTTCCAAGCCTTACGGATGCGATTTTATTATCAACCTCTGTAATCGCCTCTCTTATCCCATTTATTGCCTGATCTCTCCTCTGCTGAAACTCAATGTCAGTCATGCGCCCAACCCAATCTTTCGCCTGGGACGCGGTCAGGCCGCCGGTAAGCCAGCCTAAGCGCTGGCGGTTAGTAAGGAACCCGTAATTGAGCATCATTGCCTGCTGGAGGGAATGATTATAGATATTTTTCAGGCCGAATCTGTTCTTGCGGCTAAAGCTAAAATCGCCCAACATACCCAGCTGTTCTTTGGCTTCCTCTAATTGCTTGATTTGGGCTTTCTGATGATGTTCATCCAGGCCGCTATTTTTCCGGATTTCTGTTATCATCGCGTCAATCTGTTTACCCCGAGCATCTAACTCGGCGCTGGATTTTCCCGCGGCGGATTCCAGGTGCGTTCTCAACTGCCCAGCCCTGCTTGATTCCCAGAAGCGGGATAAAGTATAAAAGTTAAGGTAGAGCAGGCCGCGCCTGAACAAAGAGGCATCTTGCAGGCCAATCCTGGCAGGGTCTTTACTGGTGGCTTCTTGTATGGTTTCTATTGCCGCCAGGTTTCTGCCGATACCCTGAATGCTGTGTTCGGCAAATTGCGCCTGGCGCAGATGAAATTCGTTTCCGGTAGCCAGGTATTCCACTATATGGCTGGCGGATTCCAGGTTCTTTTGCTCTAGATAAGGCAAGAGAGCGCTCGCTGTCCGGCTCTTAAAGGTGCCGCTTGCCTGCTGAGGTATAACCTCAAACTTACTTAAGCCGAGAGTAACCGCGGTAGTATGCCTAGAAAGTAAGCTATTGACAGAAAAAACACGCTCAAACAATCTGGCGCGCTCATCAGCGCCGCGAACAGATATTGCCTTCAGCAGATCCTCCCTGGATATGCTCATCTTCTGATTCTTGCCAAAAGAAAGCTCGGCAGTGGATTTGCCGCTTAAAATGTCGCGGATAGCGGATTTCTGAGTTTCATCGGTTCCCTCCATCGCATTTATCGCCTCATCCGCAAACCTTGCGTGCAGAATTTCTTTCGCGGCCTGACGCACAGCTTCTGATTTTTCGCCATTCTTGGCAACTTGATATAACACCTTATCGGATTTACCTTGCCACTCTGACGAAGCCACTAAACCTTTAGAATGTAAGAAAGTATTCCACTGTTCGCCGTCTGTAACCTCAATGGTCTTTACGCTTCCGTCCGCGGTGCGCAGGACAATCTTATCTCCGACAGAGATAGCCTTCATAAGCAAAAACCAGCTTGCCATATTATTTATCCCGCCCCAGCCTCTTCCGCCTAATTTCTTATTGGCTGCATCCACTACACCAGACTTTCTGTTTGAACCTGGAATTACCGCAACAAATACTGCCCCATTAATGCGCAATTCTCTTTCAAAGTCGTGATGCGTGAATTTATTAAGCCGGCTCTTGGGGGTGAATGTTTCTTGCAGAATCTCCTGCAACTGCATAGCATATCTCTGCGGCAAAATAAGCTGGAGAGGAAGAAGATTTAAGCCGAGGCCGATTGCCTGCTCATGAATGACCTCCTCCGTTGTTCCGCCTATGAATCGCTCCATTATACGCGCGCCAAAAGACGAACCATCAGCCGCGGAGGCGGACTTAATTATTCTTTGGGGAAGAAGCCTGTCCACAAAAACCTCTGAACCGTGGCCTATGGCCTGCCACTTCCTGCCGATGTTTCCTTTTTGGATATTAGAGAGCACCGGGTCGGCAAAGGGCTGGACGCCGGCAAGTATCGCGGAAAATGCCAGGGATGCCCGGTCAAAGTTAAAGTAATTTTTACTAAACGCGTCATCAAAGTCCAGCCAGCTTTTCCCGTCTTTAGCGGAAATTCTTTCTACCTTCGCCCTGCCGGTCTTTTCATCCATACCATAGACCACCGACAGATAACTGCGGCCAAAAATTCTTAATCCAACCCAGGCCATCTGCTCCCAGGTTGCCGCTTCGCGCCACGGCTGGCGCAGGTCGTAATACTTCTCGCTGGAGGCAAACTTCTTCCAGTCATTATCTCCGTTTAACCCTTGCTCAGCGGCCTGCTTTTTTGCCTCCTCATCTGTGATATAGAACGCACCCAGGATTTCGCTCAATAAGAACTTTCCTGTTTCTGTTTTTGCCTGGGACAAAAGATATCTCTTGGCTAAATAGGAGGTCCCTTCCACGCTTATAGAAAGTGGCGCGATCACTGTAAACAGGTTCCAGAACGAATCCACAGTAGCTCCTACTGCCCACTTTTCCGCGCCGGATAATACCGCGGGAATCCTTTGCCATTGCCATTTTGCCGCGGCGCCGGCCGGAAGCGCAGAAGCAGTTCCGGAAGGAGAAGAAGATGTAGGTAAGGAAGCTGCTACGGACGAACGCGACGCCCCATACTGCAATAGACGTATACCCAACCCTCCTGCGAGCGCAATAACGCCCGCGGCCATAATCTGATTTTTGCTAAAGTCTTTGCCAAAAAACGATAAAGATGATCCCTCCTCCAGGCTTAACCCCCCGGCTAATAATCCCACTCCGCTTAAGGACAAGCCAGATGCCAGCAGGGAAGACTTTGGATATTTCGCTCCCAGATTCATCCAATTCTCAACACTGCCCAACCTTGAAGGGGTAGTTAATATACCCCTTCCGCCTTCCCAAGCGCCAGCGGACCATCCTTTCGCAGGATTAATACCCTCACCGGAATAATACTTCTTAAACCCTTCCTTGCCTGCCTTAGCCCCGGAGCGCAATAACAGACCTATAAACAAAGTAGGAAACAATTCTTTTTTGGTATACAGGCCGTCAGAGGCGCTAAGCTCCCGCCAGCTCTTGTTTTCAAGATTGCCGCGTTTTAACAGATATTCTACCTTGGCAGTAGCAGGAGTAATGATGCCATTTGAAACGCTATGATACAGGTATCCGCTTGCCGCTATATCCAGAGCAAAAGGCAAGGCACTGGTGGCAAAGCGCCTGAAAAGCATACCTCCGCCAAAGCCCATGGCAAGCTGTATAAGGCGATCAGTATAAGATGTATCGCTATCTCTGCGCCCGAGATAAAATCTCGTCGCTATCAACCCAAGCGTTCCCCAACCAAGGTCATAACCCAATGTCCTTGCCAATCCTAATTTTTCTCCGGGCAAGCCAAAGGCAAGCCGGTGCATCCGGGAGGCAGGAGCAAATAAAGCAGTATTTTTAAGATTTGCTGACATCATAAAAAGGCCGCCAGCGGTTACAGCTTCGCCTATGTAACGAAGAACATAAGAATCGGTTTTATAGCCCGCATATTGTAAACCTCCGCCAACAGCCGCGGTGAGCGCTCCCCATCCAACCATATTCCGGGCCGGTACTCCACTGTTTGCCACAAATTTATTTCTTGCCCAGCGCGCCATCCCCGAATCCAGGTTCCTGCCATATCCCGCGCCCAAGGCCCCGCGAACTAAAGCCAGGCCAAAGGAAGAAGAAGCGACCTTGTCCATGCCATAGGCCAACTGAACCATCGCGCTGTTAAATCCGGGCGCGCCGCCATTATTCAATGCAAGGCCAAGAGAAAGCCCTGTAATGGCAATCATATGTCCAGCGGCCTGCTCATTGACTCCCGCGATAAAATATCCTGCGCTCTGAACAAAAGGCAACCTACCTACCACCGGAACATATCCTCTATCTTTATAATATTTGTCTAAAACCTTCTCAAGTTTGGCCCTACCTGCCGGAGAAAGAGGGGCCGCTTTCGTTCCGCCATTTAATCTTCTTTCTATAGCGGCAATAACCTTATCTATCTTTGCAATCTTATCGGGCGGCAAACCAGAGGGAGGCGTTCCTTTATAACCGAAAACATAACCTTCACCTACGCGGCGATGAAGTTCCGGCGCGCCGGTTGCCAGGCGCGCATCATCTGCCAGGGATTTAAAACCTCTGTATCCGCCAAGAAGCCCGAAAAAGACCATACCCCATTCTCCGGGGCCGGCATGAGCGCCAAGGCCTTCCTGAAATTCTTCTTTAGACAAATGCAGCATTCTTACAAAATCCTGGACTATCTGTTTAGGGTCGGATATGGCAGAAATCTGAATAGCCCCGGTTCTGGCCAGTAGATATTGCTCTGTGTAAGCCGGAGCAGAGAGGATAAAGGAAAGCGCGCCCAAACCCCTGGTGGCATCCAGATAGGAACCGCGAAGCCCGGACTGTATCTGGCTCATCGTATTGGCATTATGGCTGCTGCGTATTGAATACAAGGTGCGCCCGGGCGCCATAGGTAAAGACGATAAATAGCCCGCCACTGGGCCTAATTTTGACAGGGGCGATACCGCAAATGACTGTTTGGTTGCGGAATTATATCTAAACTCAATATATGGGCTCTCTTGTAATACCGCGGCAAGAGAGCCGGCAAGAAAGCTTAAAGGCCCCTGCAAAGCGCCAGCTGAAAGTCCGGTGTAATCTTTGGCAAATCCGCCTAAGAAAGAAATAATGGGCTTTCCATTTTTATATAAATTACTGATTCCGGAGAGCGGCGCCGCGGACGTCCCGCTGACCGCGGTCCCGGAGCCGGGAAGCAGACTAACCGCGTAATTTTTTGCCTTAGATAGGTTTCTGGATAACCGAGAACCAATTCCTCCTAATCCCTGCCCAACTGACCCAACCCCTAAACCAATACCCGCGCCAATAGATATATTCCGGAGGGTATAATTATCCCAAGTATGCCCATCCTGAGCAGTATATAAAGGATAGATTGCGCCGCCTGCTAAAGTCCATCCGGCAACTCTTCCCAGCCGGACCGGAACTGACCAGGAGGACAGTTTAGAAAAGGCGCCCTTGGCCGCAAAGTTAACCCCGGAAGCGGCGGCCTGGAATATATAAGAAAGAACCAAGGCCTTAGCCGTATTGCTCCAATCAAAAGTCCCTGTTTTCCCAAAGCTCTGCAGGTGGCTGTTAAAGACCGCGTAATTCGCCCAAAAGGTAGAAGCATTACTCTTGGCAAAAGTAGAAAAATAAGGAACATTAAATCTAGCCCCGGAAAAACGTATTCCTGCGGGCACAAAAGAAGTGCCAAGGATAAAAAGAGTTTCCCCCGCATCCGGCATTTGACCTTTAGCCATCCAGGAGGCAGTATAATTAGCCGCAAACCAGGCTGAACCCTCCGTCGCGAAGCGCGCCGCCGGGGAAAAGCCTCCAGGCAATTTAGAAGTTAGATCCCCCACAGGCAGGCCCCTAAAAGCGAGTGCTGCCCAGAGCGAGCGGCCAACAGCTGAAACGCTTGGAACATTAAACTCTCCGGTAACGGGATTATAAGAAGATATCCCGATGCCCAAAGCTGTCTCTGCGGCCAAAGTAGTAGCAAAACCTTTCCAGCTTGCTCCGACAAATTGCTCCATCGCCTGCCGGCCTGACAACTTGACAATTTCTCCTACTCCATATTTAACCCCTTTTTTGGCGGCCTCTCTTATCACTGCCTTTACTGCTAACGAAAGGCGTGTAACGTCCACAATAGTAACCAACCCCAAAACTCCGTCTATCGCACCCTGCACATTAGCCAGCGTGTTGAATAAAGACAACTGCTGATAATAAGGCGTTAATCCCGGATAAACCTTGCTTAAATCCGCTAAAAGAGGCATTATTTCATCAGCATCATAAAATCCGCCCCTGGCGCCGAATTTGCCTCCGGTAATAAAAACATCGTCAAGCCTATATAAATTTTTTTCACCTTTCAGGGGGCGAAGGAAATCATAAAGCATCCATTCGGGGTCAGCAAAAGCAATACTCCTGTCTGCTATCACGCCTTTTCTTAGGTTTCCCTGCCCATCCACATATTCTATGTCTGTATCCGCTGTCAACCATCTTCTCTGGGTGTAAATTTCATCCGGCTGGGCAAACTCTACAGCAAAGGTTTCTCTTCCCATTTCATCTGTTTTTTTCAATACCACAGGCGTAACTCCGGACATCCGGCCGTCTGCCAAATGCCTTAAGGTTCCGGAATCTGGATTATTTTCTGGGAATAGAACATCCATGGAGCCAAACGACATAAAACTATATTTTGACCTGAAATAATCAACAATGGAAATAGCTCCCTTTTTGGTCTGCTCGTCCGGATTAAGCACCGTATTCACATCGCCTATAGTAGAAGAAAAGGCAAAACCTTGAGGAGTAAGGCCGCCGTAATCAAGATTAAACATCTTAAATCTAATGGTGGCGGTGCCTTCCTGCGGGTCAACTTCCGCGATTTTGACCCTCTGGCTATATTCTTTAGAATACAAATAAGTTTCCTGGGATTGGGTGTTTTTTTCATCCGGCTTCCTCTCCTGCTTTAAAGACTCGTCAACAATAACCCCCTGCCTGCCGCGAATCTTTCCCAAGAAACCCGTTCCCAAGGGATGCTCCATATTATACTCTTGTCCGTCTCCTCCCAGCCTGAATAACCAGCCTGTAGGCTTACCTTGCCCATCCTTCCGCCAACCTAACCCATCTATAGGAATGATGTTCCCGAGCCCATCTTCCCAAGTGCCGGAAGCGGTGTTCGCCTTTGTAATATCAGGGCGAAAGCTTCCTTTGCCATCTGTGGTTTCATGCCTTATCACCCTGGCATTAATCCTGTAATCATCCTTAGCCGTTTCTCTATCATATAGCTTGGACGCCCCTTCCAGAGTTTCGTCATATCTACGGTTTAAGTCATAATAATACGCGCCTCCCTTGGCCCCAATCTCCATCACTCCATAAGAGCCGCTTTCCCCTTTCGCGGCATAGGTTACCAGGCCGCTCCTTAAGGCGCCATCTGCCTGCTGGTCCAGTACTCCGGAAGCGCTTTGCGTAAAGAAGACGCTTCCCTGCCCAAAATAAAGCTGGGGCATCTGCTGGCTAAAGATGCCAGAGAGGGTAAAAACAAACTTGGTATCGGGATTTCTAAGGCGCTGCGGCGCCTCTTTGCCAAACTTTCCCCTTATATCCGCATCCACTTTCTCGCCCGCATCATATTGGGCAAGCTCGGGGCTGCCCTCAACAGTGGAAACCTTCGCGCTGGTTGCCGGACCTGGCGCAACCGAGGATGGGCTTGCGGTTTGCTGGCTCGGCACGCCCTTTTCATTAAAAACAGACGGAAGAACCATACTGCCTTCTTTTACTATTGCCCGCGCGTTGCTTAAAAATGTCGGGACCCCCTGGCCAAACTCAATCCGAGCTAAAAGCCTATCCGAGCTTATACCATCAAAATATCTGCCCAGATAAGCGGGGTTATTGCCATTGAGATAAAGGTCATTTACCGGCTGAAGGCCTTCGGGAATCTGCTTTTTTGCATTAGCTTCATTTTCTGCCGGATCCACCGGCTTTCCGTCGCGACTGATTACCGTCCATTTCATACCCTTGGGCTCAATATAACCGATTTCTTTGGTTTTCTGGTTATACCATATTTGCTTGCCGTCTTGGGTCAACTGCATAAGCCGGTTCCAGCTCTCGGGGTTGTCTCCCGCGCTTACTATAAACTCAGCGTATTGCTCGTTGGATTTTTTATCTGTAAAATTGCGCTCGGATAGTTTTATATCCTTGAGCTCTCCTCCTCTATACATACCTATCAAGGCCAGCCCATCCTGATTAAGCGCTGACCAGGTCTGGTCGCCTATAGCTACGCCGCTATCCGTAATCTGTATCCTTGCCTTATCGCCAAATAAGGCCATATTGCCGATACGGAGGTGATTATTGCCTTTGCCGAATTGAATATCTATCCCATCTCCCTTGGGCATCATTAATCCTTCTTTGACCAGGATATCTCTTACCTCTTGTACTTTCTTTGCTTCCGCGTCAGATTCAGGCGCCCTCTTTCCGGAGAGGACTTCAGCAATCTTTGGGGTAACGTGATGGGTATATCCGCTGTCAGGAAGACCGGTGATAAGAGTTCCGGCAAAACCCATGGTGGGCTGAAGCGCGGAAGAGCCGACATTAAAGCCGTAGCCAATCCGATATTGCTCTCCTGTCAGCCCATCTGCGCCGGCGATATTAAATTTGTAATTATCTCCTTCTACGCGCATCTCCCCGACATTATTGAAACGCGCCGGCCCTGCGCCTAGAGAAGGCTTGTTGGCCTTGTTCTGGTTATCGCCTTGGTCCTGCTTGGGATTTTCCTTGGCGGCGCCAAGCGGCCAACCGGCGGAAATCTCCCCATCTCTGCCCCTATTCTCTTTTCCAAAGCTGTATTGCGCCACTAAACCAAAGTTATTGTCCCACTCTGCCTTATAGAAAGGCACGGCGTTATAGCTGCCGTCTGCCCGTTTCTCATAAAGTGAGCTAAAACCCACCCGGCTCAAATCCTGCGGCCTGCGAACCAGATAGTTGCGCTGTATAATCTCCTGGGAGTTAAGGCCAAGCTTTGTGGCTAGCTCGCCAATTGTGGTGTCAGCATCTAAGACTATTATCTTTCCGTCGCCTGTAAACACCGCCTGCCCTTTTTCCAGGCGGGTGTTATCGCTGGCAAGGGAAGACAAAGAAAGCTCTGTGCCGCTTTTAATGGCCTGCCAGCTAAACTTCAAGGAACCGTCCTTTGCCGCCGAAATAGAACCCAGCCCTATCTCATTGAGCCAGGGCTGAACACTTCCTGTAACCTGCGGGGCCCATTTCTCCTGGCCATCATCGTTATAAGCCGTATATTTTATCTCACTGCCCGGGTTAAACCGCACAATCATTCCGCCGTTGGGATCAACGAATAGTCCGCCTTCACCGATATAGTTTTGCGCGCGGTATACATTATCAATTTGTAAAGTCCCGGTGTGGTTCTCATTCATTCCTGCCGCGGCATCAATCCGGTCAACGCCTACAGGAATAGATTCTTCGCCAACCGCCGTAAACAAGGTAACGGGCAGGTTTCCTGCCGGCTTCAAAGCAAGCGTAAGGTCAGGTATTCTGGATGCGGATGTGTCGCCGCCCTGCCCAACCTGAAATGGCAGATTAATCACGCTTCGCACGGAAGGGCCGATCTTGCCTTCTTTATTAAAGAAACTTACGGTTCTGTCTGCTTCGGGGAGAAAAAACTTCTCCTTAGATCCATCCTTATAATGGGCCACAGCCATGTTGTTAAACTCCTGTTTTTTCACCGTAAACGAATTACCAAATCCTCCGTAGGCCTCTCTCATGCTGCGGCCTTTACCCCAAAGCAAATCTCCCCCGCCTTCAATATCCAACTTGGCCTCTATCTCCAGTTCTTTTATTTTTTCCAAGTCGGGGTTAGCCAAGAGAAAGATTCTGCCGGCCACATCAGCGTAGGATTTACCCTCAATCTCGGCTATATTGATTTCTGCTATTTTTTTATCAAACGTATATTTTCCATCTTTTGCCGCGGCCCTTATTTCTCCCAAGCTTCTTTCGCCAATATATTCTTCTTTATCTTTGCTAAGGCTGGATCCGGACGGATTAAATTTATCCATAAAAAGTTTTTGCTGGTCTTCGGGTGTTTTCGCGCTCAGGATTTCACTGATATCACCTTCGCTCAAGACCACATTTCCTCCTACGGAGAGCGCCTTGATTCTTCCTTCCTTAATATCATTAAGAACTGACGCCACACCCAGCGCCATCATCGCATTAGCCAGGCGCGCGGAAGCAACCTGAGTAATCTGATCCCCTGTAAACTTCTTGCTCCCGTCCCATTTAAGCTGAGTGCCTTGAGCAATCCGCGAGAGCGTATCATTTGCCCAGCCAAAGGGAACTCCGTCTAATCCCACGGTAATGCCGCCCTGCTTATCTTTGGCAGAGAGCCAGGTCCAGAGCTTGGACATAAAATAGGTTTCCGTCTTCCCGCTGTTATCCCTGAGCAGCTCCCAGCTTGCCCCGGGAGAGTATAGCCGAGAGAAGGTTTCTCCGGGAAGCTGGCTAAGCTCAAGATTTCCTCTATAGTAGTTGAATTCCTTAGATATAGGTATTATCGCTCCGTTTGTGTTGGTAGTACTAATCACTGCCGGGCCGTCTAAGCTGTCGCCGGCGGCACTGCTTGCGCCGATACCGTCAACGCCAGAACCGCCGCCTATTCCGGTAGGGCCGACAATAGTAGTGGTGCCGGGAAGCGCGAAAACAGAGCTATAGCTGTTGACAAAGGTACGCTGAAAATCCCTATCAATATCCGCATACGCGTGATATTTGCCTAACTCTGGATCTGAAAAAAGCTGATTAATCGCTTCTTTCCACTTTTTGGAGTCGCCCTTCGCTCCATCTATTCTACTGACCCAGGAATCAATCCAGGCATTATCAACCTTGCCGTTTCCTTTTAATACCTGCAGTTCAATAAATGCCGCCAACCTTTCGGGTGAAATTTCGCTGGAGACGATATTACTGCGCGAAAGCCGGCTGTATTTATTAAGCTCATCCGTTCCCCACATCCCGGATCCAATTTTCTCAAATGTTCCGTCGGGATTGTAGGAGCTTCTCTCTATAGCGCTGCCCTGGGCGTATTCAACAGGGCTGATGGAATTGGCCTGGGGATCGTATCTGGCGACAAGGCCCTGGTTTCCCTGGACGACAATTTCCTGGCCGTCCTGATATTTACGCACCTCAATATCCACTATCTTTCTGCCGTCTTTGCCCTCAATAACATTTATCCTCTGGTCAATTTTATCATTTCCGCCGATCTTGATATTTTGCGAACCGCCGTAAAGATTCGCGGGGTTTACAATCACTCCGCCCACAACCGGCTGAATATGCCCGCTGCCGGACACTGCCATATCCTCATACACCCCCTTAACCAGCCCGCGGCTTATAACAATATCCTCAGAGGATACAACCGGTATCTCCAGCCCTTTTATTGCCTTATCGCTGATATCATTAATTTCCGTAAC
>SCPY01000226.1 GCA_004299495.1 bacterium
TTGAGTATTCTGTACCCCGATTTTAGAAGCTCCTTTTTATACAATTGATAGTCGGTGCAGGAAAATCGCAATCATCTATGTTCATTTTCCTATTTGTTTCTGCGGTATAATTATCCATTTCCCGAATACAAATATAGCCAAATCTTATCTTAAATCCGCTATTTCCTTCAAAAATGTATAGGCTTTTACAGGATAGAGGCCAAGCCCATCAGAAAAATCTTTCTCCATATTACCAGGCGTAAATGTCCGAATATTTACCAATTTATCCAAAAGATGACCCATCCTTTGAGCATTAAGCTCATATGAGGTCGCGTGTACTATTTTTTTGCGGTTTATTAATTTATCCAGCCCCAACCTTAAAGTATTCTCAGGGTCAAAACCAAATCCTAAAATATATATTCTTTCGGCTGCCTCCAACAGCGCAGAAGCTTTCTCAAAATTTGATTTAGTTCCTTCGCCTATGTCTTCAAACACTATCCCGATACCATTATTATATTCCTTAAGCTGGGCATGAGAATATGGCCTGCCATAGGTGCGCCCCTTGTCCGGCTCCGAGGTTTCCCAAGGCAAAGAATCAAGTTTCCCATATAAATGCACAATTGGTATTCGCTTGATAACATTAGCCGCCCAAGATTGGTTTGCTTTCTCATGGAAATTACAAAGCACAGTGTATAATAAATGCTCCAAAGACCGGTCATAGTTAAAAGTAACAAAAGAAACTTTGTTTTGATGAAAATTATCAATGGTAGCTCCGTTTTTCATCTCATTTACTAAAATCTTATACCAATTATCTTTCTCAAAAAGCTTATCATGGTTCTCAGAATCAACCAAAGCCTGTGCAATAGCCAACTTGCCTATTTTTAGGTATGTAGTTTGAAATCTCTCTAAAAAAGCATCTATGGAATAATCTAAAGCATGCCGTAAAGCCTCTGCGAATTTTGCTATGGCTCGCTTGTACTCATTCGCTTCATCTGGCCAAGCCCCTGCTAATGCTTGAGCCAGGGATGTCACATACGCGACATTTTTGAGAAGATTGCTGTAAATCTTCTCTCGCAATTCTTCCCCAAGAGGAAAACCAAAGTCAGCGCTTGCTCCTGCGCCTAATATAAAAACAGTATTTTTTGTAATCATTTAAACCATTTGCTTTTTTAGTATTTTTTGCTTACATTCAGTTTTTTCTTTAGAACGGTTACTTTTTCAGCATTTATAAAGTTTTAACATATCTATCCACCATGTAATTTCCTTCACATCCCGAAAGAACAAAAAACCCTCGCCTTGTGAGCGAAGGTTTGGATTATTTTATAGTGGCAGTTCCCCCTTCAAACATACCACTTCTTACCGATTGTAGTTTTATTTTTACCATAGGAATTCCACTTTGTCAACTGTTTCCTGTCCGTTATTATATCGCTAACAGAATATCAGCGCAATCTTTATCTGCGCATTCCCTGCCTGCCAAAAGGCTTCTATCACCTTGAGCCATTAGTGAGCCAATAAGTGCGGAAAAAACACAAATCCATACAAAAATACCTAACCGCGCGCAAGAAGACAAAGAAGGCGTAACTGCATATTTTTCACGCAATTACGCCATAAATCCAATAAAAAAGAGAGGTTATAGAAACCCTCTCTTTTTAAGTGGTGCCGAGGAGAAGAATCGAACTTCCCACGCCGGCCTTTTCAGGGCCGCGCTCTACCACTGAGCTACCTCGGCATCATCACATTGCTATAGGTTAAGTTATTTTAACAAAACATCCCTGTCTGTCAATATAAAATCAATCTATCACTTCTATCGCCGAGGGGTGCTGGACAATGATTTCAGGGCCGCCTTTATATTCTTTGATCTTTCCGGTAATCCTCAAGGTTTTGCCTTTATACGCCTTGGGAATAGAAATGCCCTGGGAAAGAAAAAACGGGAATTCTCCCTTGAAAACAACCGCCTTAAATCCGCTTTGGCCGAAGTTCAGGATGGACACCTTGGCTGACTGGCGCACCGAAGAAACCTTTCCTTCCACAGTTGCCATCTGATTTAAGTAATTCTTCGCATCTTTTGCCGGGATAATCACCGGCTCTGCCCATATCCCGCGGTTATTCCGGCGAGCCGACTTTTGTTTATCAACCAGCAGATCCACATACTTCACATTCGGAGAAATGGTATAAAGAATCGCGAAACCCTCCTCTAGCATCTTGGCGTTTACAAAGGCATCATCCACATAGCAATACGCGAGCAACCTTCCGTATTTATCCTTCTTCTGAACATCAAATTCCAGGCGCACCGGCTTACCCTCTACCAGCCGGCGGTTATAATCCTTGGCTTTTTCGGCATAAGGCTCAGGGGAGTAAACCCAGGAGTTACCCTGTCGCTTTCTTACTTCAGGGGTGTCAATGCCTATGTAACGAACCGCTGATCCGTTATCCAGCTCAATGGTGTCTCCGTCAATAACATGCCTTACCCGGTATTCCCTGGTAAAAGAGGCAGATTGAAGGCAGCCAATAAGGAAAAATGGAAGAATGAAAAATAGGCGGATGTTTCTAGCGGGGATCATTGGCCGGATTGCTGGAGAATGTTATTGTAAATCCGTTGAGCAAGCTCCAGGTTGGGCATTAGATTCTTGCGGCTTTTCACTCTTAAACGCACTGTCTCGAGGGTTAACCTTTCTATAAGAATATCTACCCTGCTTGAGCCGACAGACGCCCGAATCTTACCCAGGGAAGGATTACTGAACCTTGATTGAATAATTCCCATGCCTTCTGCTATATTTACCGCTGAATCATAAACACTATCAAAATTCTTATCGGTATCGCCCTGAATATAATCCCTGCCCAGAGCGTATCCTCCGGCAGCGCCAGCGCCTATCCACATCATTAAACATCCGGATAGGCTTAAAGAAAGTATTATTAGGATAAAAAGCTTGAACTTCACCATAAATTGGCTTAAGGGATTGCTAACATCGCGTCTATCGCCTTTTTGGCTTTTTTGCGGATTTCATCAGGGACGCGCACCTCATCCTTCATCTCTTCAAGCGACCACAAAACCTTTTCTAAGGTGGTGCGCTTCATGTTCGGGCAGACCGCCAGCTCTGAGGCGGGATAGAATTTCTTTTCGGGATTGTCCTTTTGCAGGCGATACACCAAACCCACCTCGGTAGCGATGACAAATTCTTTTGCCTCTGATTTTTTGACATACTCGCAGGTCTTGCCGGTGGAAAGCGCCTCATCAGCCAGGGCAATCACTTCCGGCCTGCATTCAGGATGCGCGATAACCTTTGCCTTGGGGTGCAGCCTGACAGAGCGAATGATATCCTCAGGCAGAATCTTCACGTGGGTAGGGCAGTAACCATCCCAGCTAATCAACATCCTGCCGGTTTTCTTAGAGACAAAGTCGGCTAAATATTTATCCGGGATAAAGATAATCTCTTCGGCATCTTTTAAGCTGGAAACTACCTTCGCGGCATTAGTAGAAGTGCAGCAGATATCCACCTCGGTTTTAACTTCGGCAGAGGTGTTTACATAGCCGACTACCGCGGCCTTAGGGTGCCTGCTCTTTAATTCCCGCAGGTCTTCAACTGTAATCATATTCGCCATAGGGCAGCCCGCGTTTTTATCCGGCATAATCACCGTCTTATCCGGAGACAGGATAGAGGCGGTCTCTGCCATAAAATGCACCCCGCAAAACACTATAACCTTGGCGTCAGTTTTAGCCGCGATACGGCTTAACTCCAGGGAATCAGCCCGGTAATCCGCAATATCCTGGACTTCCGGCATCTGGTAATTATGCGCCACGATTACCGCGTGCCTGTCTTTTTTTAGCTTCTGAATTTTTTCATTTAAGCTCTGCATTATTTAACCCTGTCTCAATAATCCCTCCCCCTACAACTTGCCGGCCATTATAAAAAACCGCGGATTGTCCGGGAGTAACCGCGAATTGCGGCTTAGAAAAGATAATTTTAATCCTGTTCCCGGAAAAGGCCATAGCCTTTGAAGCGATTTCCTTGTGATTATATCTTATCTTTACCTTCAGGACAACCTTTCTTTTTATCGGCTTATCTATAAAACTTAAGTCTCCGGCAATCAAGCCGCCCGACAGTACTTCCTCTCTCTTGCCCAGGACTATAGTGTTATTTTTAGCATTGATTCCGATAACATACGCGGGATAACCCAAGGCAACACCCAAGCCCTCCCTTTGGCCGATTGTATAAAAAGGAATACCCTTGTGCTCACCCAGTATGTTTCCCTCCGAATCTAAGATTGGCCCTGGCTTTACATCCGCGCTAATTCCTGCCTTGATTCGCGTCAATTCCTGCCTTAGAAATCCCCGGTAATCATCGTCAGGAATAAAGCATATCTCCTGGCTGCCGGGCTTATCCTTTACCGGTAAATCAAATTGCCTGGCCAGCTCCCTTACCTGAGATTTTGTATAGTTACCAAGCGGAAATAAGATATGCTTAAGCTGTTTTTGGTTTAAGCGATAGAGAAAATAAGACTGGTCTTTCCATTTATCCTTTGCCTTCTGAAGTAAATATTTTGGGCCGCGGGCTATTTTCGCGTAATGGCCTGTAGCCAAGTATCCCGCCCCCAAGCTTTTGGCCTTATTTAAAAGGGCGTCGAATTTTAGATACTCATTACAGCGAATACAGGGATTGGGCGTCCTGCCGGAAAGATACTCCAGGATAAAGTTCTTAATCACCTTTTCCCGCAGGAATTTATCAAAGTTCAGGACATAATGCTTTATTCCTAATTTATGCGCTACCCGCCTGGCGTCATCAATGCCTTCAATCCCGCAGCAGCTCGGCCTTCTCTTATTTGTTTCCTTGAGGCCAAAACACATAGTAATGCCGATTACCTCATAGCCCTGCCTTTGCAAAAGCGCCGCGGCTACCGATGAATCCACGCCTCCGGACATCGCCACCACAACCTTAACTTTACCCGTCATCCGCACTCTCTCGTAGCAATCAGATTCACTCCCAGGCCTAAGAAATCCCGCGCCAGGATATCGCCTGACTGAACAACCCTGCCTATCCTCATCTTTCGTATTTCACTAACCGCCTCTTGAATTTTTGCCTTGGGGATAGGTTTATCCGTACGCACAGGGGCCATTTTCAGCGAAAGCCCCTGGCAGAGAACCGTGGCAGTTAATATACGCAGGGGATTCTCAATCTCGGCCTTTCCATAATCCTCTCCCTTAGGGCACTGATTGCCGGAAACTTTCACTACCCGGCAGTTCTCTATATCCAGGGCCAAGGCGCAGCTTTTCGGGCACTCTATGCATATCAAATTCTTAATCATCGCGAATTCCGCAGATATTCCGCGGCCATCTTGCCTGCCTTTTCACTATCCCGGGTTGCCGAATCCACCAGGTCGTAAATCTTAGAGGCATTGCCGCAGACAAACAAACCCGGAATTGAAGGCGTCCCGGCCATTTCCATCAGTTCATTCTCCGGAATCAATCCCACAGAAACTAAGACCGTATCACATTCAATCTGAAATTTGGAGCCGGGGATTTCCTCAAGGTTTTCATCCACCTTAACCACGTCCACCCTTTCTACCCTGTTTTTGCCGTAAATTCTGGAAATCTTATGGCTTAAATAAAAAGGTATGCCAAAATCTTCCACGCACTGCACCACATTGCGCATAAGGCCCCGGCTTTGTTTCTGGATTTCAATTACCGCTTTTACCTTTGCCCCTTCCAGGATAAAACGCCGCGCCATAATCAGGCCGATGTCTCCTGAACCGACAATAACCGCAACTTTGCCCGGCAAAAGACCTTCAATATTGATTAGCTTCTGGGCAAGGCCCGCGGAAAATACTCCTGCCGGACGATCTCCGGGAATATGAATCATCTCCCGCGTCCTTTCCCTGGCTCCGGTTGCCATAATCAATGCCCTTGCCTTTATCTTTTGTATTGCCCCGGGCTTTATAAAGGTAAGAATTTTGTCTTGGGTTAAATGCACCGCTATGGATTTTAGGCTAACCTCAATCTTATCTATGGCCCTGACCTTTTTAATAAACCTATCCGCGTATTCCGGTCCGGTTAGGACCTCTTTAAAGTAATTCAACCCGAAACCCGTATGTATGCATTGATTGAGTATCCCGCCTAAATACTGGTCTCTTTCCAGAAGCAGGATATCCCTGGCCCCGTGCTCATAAGCAGAAACAGCCGCGGCCATTCCCGCCGGCCCCGCGCCAACTATAACTAAATCTCTTTCAAGCATCTTTCTATAATCTTTATCTTTTGCGGGTCCTGCCAAGGCTTGCTTTTCACAGCACCGCTCGGTTTTCCCCGCCGAGGAAAACCTCGCTCGGCGAATCTGCTCGCTCTCACATCCTCTGGATTAGCGGGTGAACCCTGGCCGCTCGCATCTTCAACGTGCTGCTCAAAACAAGCCTTGTCACCCGCAATTACCTTACGGCAAATACTCCCTATCTTCCTTTATGATCTCCGAACCTGCCCCTCTTTTGGTTATCGCGGTCAAGGTAGTTTTCGTTTCCTGGGATAGGATTTTCATAATCCTGGTAGTGCAAAAACTTCCATGGCACCTGCCTCCCTGAGCTCGGGTCCTGAATTTTATCCCGTCAAGCGTCTTTGCCCCGTCGGAAATTGCCTGCTTTATCTCTTTGGCGGAAACCAGCTCGCACCTGCAGACAATATCTCCGTAACCGGAGTCGCGCTTAATCAATTTCTCGGTTTCGGATAGAGGGATGTTAAACAAATGGATTGTTTTCTTACGCCGGGAGCGAAAGATCAATTTTTTGCGTAACTCAAGCCCCTTTTCCTTTAAGATATCGCGCACCATAAGCGCGATTGCCGGGGCCGCGGTCAGGCCCGGAGACTGAATTCCTGCCACATTCACAAATCCCGGCGCCTTATCCTCATAACGGATGATAAAGTCATCTCCTGCCGCCGGCCAGAGGGCCGCGGTTTGGCTTCCCATAAGCCAGGGGGCTATGGTGCGGCTTCCAATAGCCGCAGCCATAGCCAAAGCCGACGGGCGCAGGCCGGCAAAATAGGCAATCACATCGTTTTCGCTTATAGCAGGAAGCAGCTTCTTGGCTAATCCGAATACCTTTTTAAGCCCCTCCTCAGTAGTAGACAAATCCTCCTTATCCTCAACTTCCTCGGCAGTAGGCCCAACCATTGGATTTCCGTCGGCTGTCTTGATAACCAAAATGCCCTTTGATATCTTTGAAGGCATTGGAAAAAGCAGATGATTGGCCAGATTCTCCCTTTTCTTATCCAGGATAAACTCTTAGCCTTTGCGCGGCTTAATCTT
>SCPY01000227.1 GCA_004299495.1 bacterium
CTTCAAAGACGCGCTTGAGCTGGTGAAAAAGATTTCCGCATTAGTAAAATCAGCTAACCCTCAATTGGAATTAAAATTTGACTTGGATTGATAGAGATTAAGGGGATGGATAAGAATTACAAGCCTATGGAGGAAATATTTAAAGAGATATTAGAAGCTACTTTTTCTCGCCAGGAGGATAAAAGATAATTTTTGGTGTTTTTTCCTTTTTTAACGCGCTGATGATGGTTGGGCTGAGCGTTCCAAGTTCAATAGAAGAAGATGTCGAAACATTAACAAATAGCGATTTTTCGTATAACTTGCTGTTTTTTAGGTATATATTGGTTTTTATAAGCGGTTTCTCTCTCATGCAAAAAGTATACCATAACTTTGGTAATATTGAAAGCGCTAATTATAGCCATGGATGAAACGACAAGTTGTGGCGGCAATGGTCCGGCTGCCCTTTTCCACTAACGATAAAATAACACTTGACAAGTGTAATTACATATGGTAAGTTGTAGTTAACCTAAGGCAGGGGAGAGATGACGACGATAGATAAGCATAAATTTGCAAGGGCCGTGAAGAGATACAGGGAAGAGAACGATCTCACGCAGAAGGAATTAGCTGAGAAGCTGATGACTACAACTACCACAGTCGCGCGGTGGGAGTTAGGGATGAGCGTGCCGAAACAGGATGGGATGATCCGGGAAATAAAAGCGTTAGGCATCAACTGGTAATTTTTTTTGCCTTTTAACATTACAAGTGTAATTACACACGATATAGAAAGGAGGCAGGGATGGAAAGATTATTAACACCGGAAGAAGTTTGCCAGCGCTATAGCATAAAGAAGAATACGCTTTATCAGTGGACGTCTAAGAATTTAATCCCATATCTCAAGAGAGGCGGCCTGCGTTTTAAAGAAAATGAGCTTGAAAAGTGGGAAAGTGAAGGAACGAGCAATATTAAATTGATATGACTTATCGTTTCAGGCAGTTTAACCTTAAGAGCGTTGTTAAGCGGGGCAAATTTTTTGAGATCCGCTTTACTAATCCCCGGACCCAAAAAAGGGAATATTATAAGCTGGGCATAACGCGTGATGAGGTAAAAAGGAATCTACCCGAATTCAACAGAATGTATGCCGGACTCAAGAGGCAGGCATTTTCTTACAGGATCACCGTAACGCAGGGCATACAATCTTGGTTGGAGCAGAAAAAGACAGAATTAAGCAATAAGAATACCGTGGTTCGGTATGAAGAAATAATGAATAATTTTACGGAATTCCTGAATGACAGATTCCCGGGTTTAGAATATATGGATGAATTAACGCAAAAGCACTTTGAGGAATTCAAAGAATACCGCAAGAATATAAAAGGCAAACAGGAAAAAACGATTAATTTTGAGTTAGATATGCTGAGCAACCTGTTTAGGCGGCTAATGGAAAAGGATTATCTTAATTATAATCCTTTATCCAGAGTCAAAAGGCTGCAGGAGCCATATAAAGAAGAGCGCTGGTTTACCGAGGAGGAGGTCCGGAAAATTCTTGAAACAGCTAAAATCGAGAAAACAAAGATAAATTGGTATGTTATATTTGCTACTTATTATTATACGGGTATGCGTAAGAAGGAATTAATGTTTCTTAAGAGAGAAGACATTGATTTGGATAAAGGAATAATACTCGTAAGGCATAAGCAGGGATTTAAGCCAAAGACGGATAGGCCAAGGGCTATTCCTATTCATCCGGAATTGCTATCAATTTTAAAGAATTTAAGATTGCTTCGGCCCTTTGGGCCTCGCAATGACAGTGGGGATGGAGATTTTGTATTTGTTAATTCAAGGGGTAAGCTATTCTCTAATGACGCGATAAGGCGGAAGTTAAAGAGGTTATGCGGAAAGGCAGGTATTAAACCCGGGAAATTGCATAGCTTCAGGCATACCTGGACTGCGCATTCTATTATGAAAGGCTGTCCGTCAGACGTGGTTCAGGCCATCGGTGGATGGAAAAAGAAGGATATGATTGAAAGATATAAGCACCTTGCTCCGGATTATATGGCAGATATTTACAAGAAGACAATTTTTCTTGGGAATCAAGCCGAAGATAATGGCTCTTTAAAGGCTCAAAATTAAACTTGCGCTATATATAGATGCTTGATATAATTAACACTTGCGAGAAAGAAGATGCCTTATCTTCTTCTTGGCACCACCTAACATTCTTCCGGGCTTCCCTTGACATAAGCTATTCCTGTGGTATACTTACAGTAGATAAAGTAAATATTGCACTTTGACAAGCGGTAAGAAAAACATACTATTGATAAAGGCAAACCATCCGTAAGGGTGGGGCGCAAAGCCTCCGGTCCGCCAAGAGCAGCTGTGGTGGATAGCGGGGTTGCCAAGGGTAGATGAATAGTTGGGCCCTTAGCAGAATAAGGGCTTTTTTTATACTTATGCGAACCGCTGATAT
>SCPY01000017.1 GCA_004299495.1 bacterium
TGATATCCGGGATTCTTAAGAATACGCCTTATTGCGAAGATGTTTTGAAAGAAATCAGCAACGTTATTCCTCAGGGGATATATCTGCATGAATTAAAAATGCAAGGCAGGATATGCTTTCTAAGGGGCGCTGTCACCTCTCTTGATAACCCGGAAGAAGCGCTTTCAGATTTTATTCGTCATTTAGAGCTGGGAATCTTTAAAAATGCGAAGTCGGTAAATATTAAAGACGGTTTGGGGGTAAAAGAATTTGAGTTTCAGATAGAATGCGAATAGCGGGCATGCCGAAAATAGAACTCACCAAAAGAACGATTGTGTTTATCCTGGGAGGGAGCGCGGCCTTTGTATTGATCGCGTTTTTCATATATATTCCTTTGTTAAAAGAAGTTAAGAGCAATGGCCTGGAATGGAGAGGGATAAGGGGCCAGCTTGAGAGCGCGCGCTTAAATTTAGAGATCCTGGATAAAAGCGGCGTAAGCAAGAGGCTTATCCCGGGCAGGGAGGCGTCTTCGGCCGCGGATGTCATTGTTAAGCAGGGCCGGGGGCTTTTGCTTAATTTCAGGTCTATAAGCCAGAAAGAAATAAGAAGCGAAAACGGACACGAAATCTTGCCGCTCCGGATGGAAATAGACGGGGATTACAGGCAGTTAGGGTATTTCTTCGGATTTTTGGAGACTATGAAGGATGTGATAGTTACGGTTGAAGATTTTCAGATAAGGCGAAGCGATGCGGTTTCGCCAAAAGTATCCGCTGTCGTAACATTGCGGATACATTTGTTAAAAAGTTAAAAAAGGAGTATTGTGGCTGATAAGAAAAAAATTATTTTGACAATCCTTGCCGCGATATCTCTCCTGGTGTGGCTGCGCGGTTTTGGGGTTTTTTCAAAGAATAAGCAGGCCCGGGAGGCAGCAATAATAAAAACCTCGGGCCCTATTTTGTCCGCGCCTCAAGGGATGGCTGTGCCGCGGACGCGGTATAAAGATTATAAGAGGAATCCCTTTTCCGCCGCTGACCTTGGCCGGGATGAAGGCCCTGGGTTACAGCTCGGAGGAATTATTTCCGACAATGAAGGATTATACGCCTTGATAAATGACCAGGTCGTGCGTGCCGGAGACAGCGTAGGCGCGAACAAAGTCATTGACATAAAAGAAAATAAGGTTATCTTAAATGACGGCGGCAAAGACATCGAGCTTAAGCTTGAGGAATGATGGCAAAGATTAAAAATAATGTTTTTTCTGTTTTGACGCCTGCTATCTGCTGTCTGCTGTCTGCTTTTTTGTTTGGATGTGCCACCGCGCCCTCCCGCAGAACCGCGGAGCTTCCCATTGAGAAGTTTTATATCAACAATTTAACCTATTATCCGCTTGCAAGCATCTGCGAGTATTTCCATATTGATTGGGATTACGATTCTTTCGGCAGGCAGGTTAGCCTGGAAAAAAGCTGCGTAGAAGTCAAGCTTTTAATAGACAGCTCAATGGCCCTGGCAAGCGGCTCTCCCCTGGACATCGG
>SCPY01000228.1 GCA_004299495.1 bacterium
CCTGGGCCTTTAAGTTCGCGAGTTCTGCCCTGGCCGCGGCAAGATATTCCCATGCCCGGTTTTTCTGCTCGTGGCCGATCCATTTGTTGAAATTGCCGTAAATCCAGCTTCCCGCGCCGAGGCGGGCGATATTGCTTTTGGCGGGGAATTTCTTAAGGTATTCGCTGACGGTTACGGTTTGGATGAATTTGTCATCGCTTAGGCATTTATAGAGATGCGCCAGAAAATCATAGCCGTCGTTTCGGTAATACTCCCAGGCGTTTTCGCCGTCCATGGCGATAACCACTAAGCAATCCTCGCCCTTGGTAATTTTAATGATGTTGTGCAGGTGGCCGATGAAGTCGGCGACCGCGGCAGGCTCGGTCATTCCGTGGTAGACAAAGCCGATCAAATCCGAAAGGTTGCGGTCGCGAAAAATAACGGAAAGATCGCCTTCTTCTCTTTTTAAGAGGTAGGGTTTATAGAGAACCTGAACGGTTCTTTTCTTCTTGAGCGAACGCAGGAGAAGCGCTTCATCGGTTACTATCCAGCGTATCCCCTGCTCCATGATAAGCGGCAGGATATGCTCGCTAACCGCCTCTTCGGATGGCCACATCCCTTCCGGAGGCCTGCCGAAGGTATTCCGGTAAAGCTCAACCGCCTGCCTTATCTGTGCCTGCGCGTCCTCAGGATAGCTGAATTTTTCTTTAGGCAGGGGCGTGGATTTATTGGCTTCCCTGGCGATGCTGGTATTACATAAAAGCGGGGTGATGGGGTGATAATAGGGGCTGATAGTAACCTCAATTTGCCCCTGCTCCTGAAATTTTCTGTATGTTGGGATAATTTCTTTTAACAGCTCAATCTGCTGCCGTAAGACGATTGCCTTGTCTTCTTCGCTGTAATGGCGGCCTTTAGCGATGAGCTTTTTTAATTCAGGGATGGTTATTTTGCAGATGTGGTCAAACCATGCCAGGTTAAACCAGACCTGCAGGTCCAGGTATTCCTGGATGCTGAATTCCTCCCCCCTTTGTTTTTTGAGGTAAAGATGGTAATAGCGCGGATGGACTGAGATGATATTTGGCAGGTTTGCCGAGAAGAAGTGCTCTCTTATGAAATGCTTTTCTTCGTGGTTAAGCTCTTCCGCCCTCTTATGGCTTAAGCGTTGGTAGGTGTCCTGCCCCCCTTCAATATAGGCCTGAATTTGTTCAATAAGCGACGGCACAAGATTGAAGGTTTGATGTATCCGGGGGTAATGCTCAAGGATTTTGACCATATCCAGGTAATCCTTGATGCCGTGCAGGCGGACCCAGGGAAGGTGCAGTTCGTTTGTGTCCAGGTCCCTGTAGTAGGGCTGGTGCATATGCCAGACAAAGGCAAGATAGAGCATATATTATAACAGTGCGGCGGGGAAAAAGCGTATGCCGCTCTATAAAAAGCTTTATAATAAATCTATGAGTTGTTCAAGAGTTATTTCAGCATTACGAATTAACTTTCTAAGCAATCCCTTACCGAGAGCCTTATGGCGTGGTATAGTCAAAGGCTTTTTGTTTTTGTTAAATTGGTGGTGCAGGCGGATATGGCTGCCGTGCTGGCGGACTATTTGGTAGCCGAGCTTCTCAAAGCAATTGACTGCCTTTTCTCCAGAGATAACCGGAAGCTTAGGCATAAGTCAAAGTGTGGAAGCTTAATTCCTGGGGATGGAAATGCTTGAGGACATCCTGGTTTTCTTTTTCTTCCAAGCATAAGGCAATGACTTCGCGGATATTTTTTAAAGCCTCATCTATTGATTTACCTTGAGTATAGCATCCGGAGAAAGTAGGGCATTCCACCACATAAAATCCATCCTCATCTTTCTCTATAATTATCGGCAATTGATAGCTTTTTTTCATGATATAAGTATAGCATATTTTTCCGCGATCTGTCAAGAAAACAAAAAACCCTTGGAGAATTTCTTCTCCAAGGGTTTTTTGCGGTACCTTAAGCTATGTTAGAAGGTAACCTTTGCCATAGCGAGCGCTTGAGTTGCCGGGTCCCTGTTCTCTGGTTTTGCAAACGCATTGCCAGGAAGGAATATGCCGGTAACCAAGGCGAACTGAACGTCTTCAGTGTAATCATACATAAGGTGCAGGTCTACCTCATGTCCAAGGCTAGATTTTCCTGCTACCATATTGTACGTCGTTCCTACGGTCGCAGTGTCTAGTCCGCTTGGAACAAGAAGCGGTTTATTAGGGCCGGATCCGGTAAAGTTTCCGCCATAATTGAGCTTCTTAGCTAACTTAAAATATGCATAGGTTAAACTCGCGGTTAAATCGTCAAGCGGTTTTGCCTGCGCAGTTACAGTGAAAGCATGCGCATTTGAAGGCGCAAAGATTTTGTTTGCAATGTCGCCAAATGTCTGATCTTCAAACATTGGATTCCAGGCATTATAATCGCCGCTTAAACGATTGTTATCTTCCCCAGAGTAATAGCTGTAGGTCCCAATTAAACGAGGATCGTATTTGGTCTTGAATTTATAATCCCCGATTACTTGAGCTGCCCAAGCACTTCTGTTGCCTGTTTGGGCGGTTGGAAGCGAATTTTCGTCCAGAGTAGGGTCGTAGCTGCCAAACTGATAGGCGGTTTCCGCCTGCAGATTGAGCTTTTCAGTCGGGTCAGTTGATACCTTTGCGCCAATTGTATGTACTTTTTCTGTTTTGTTGCGGCGGTCGCCAGCAGTTAGACCGGTTAAGGTTCTGATTCCAGCCGCTCCGCTTCCTGTTGATTTGCCAAAATAATACCCTTCCAGAACGGTATTATTATTTTCTAAGGCGTACTTAAGATTAACTCCCGTTAGAGTTACATCGTCATTAAGGACAACTGCATTTTCATCAACCTTGGCAAAAATCAGGTCGATGGTTAGCGGATTATAATCTAAGACTGCCTTGATGGCATCAAATGCCTTGCGGATGCTTAAATCCTGGATGGCTGCTCCAAAAGCGCTTCCTCCAGAAATTATATTGGTATCCGGATCGCCTAAAATAAAGGCATTTCCATAACGCAGTTCCTGCCTGCCAAGAGTTAAGGTTAAAGGAGAATACAAGAACTCCTTTAAGGTGAACGAACCTAGGTCAAGAACTACCTCGTCCGCGTCAGAAGCGGCCGTTCCGCTATGCTGCTGGTCCCATGCTCTTTCGTTGAGCAGGCGGATTGTGGATTGCACATTATCAGTCAAATCCGCGTCTACCCTCAAACGAATTTGAGAAGTGATGGCGCTTACTTCGTCTATGCTGCTTGTTGATGCCTCGTCAACTCCTCTTGTGTCTTTTAAATCGAAGTTGTCTCTCGTTGCACCCCAGAGAGCAATATCTCCGCTTACCTTTACATTCTGAACTGCGGCTGCGGCCGGAGAAACTACAAAGCCAACAGCGGCTATCAGGCACAACATTGTACCTAAAAGTCTTACCATTTGTTTACCTCCTTGTTTATTTTCTAACCGATTATTACGCGTTTTCATCTTTATATTTTACCAGGGCCTTTTGAATGCCTGCCCTATGCATTATCTGATAAGTTTCCTTTATATGTATATCGTTAGATTGTCGATAGCCTACCGGCGCTTCTGGATTTCCTCTCCTCCTTTCTGCCGTTGATTGTAGCTATCCCTAACGGTATATACTAAATTATCCTCTTTTTAACATACCCTGTTGCCCTTGTCAAGTAAAATTTTAAAAAATAAAAGGGGTCAGAGTGATTTTATTGGCCTTCCCCTTGGCCGCAAGACGACATCCCTTCCTTTCAATTGAGCCACCCTATCGAAAAAACCTTTATTACCGAAAATGCCTCCCTTTTGTACAGCATTACGAATTGAAGACAGCTCTTCCTCGGAGGCGCTTCTCTTAAACCATTCCTTATAATTTACCTGCCTTTCGCTGGGCGTTGCGCCTAAACCTTTATAAACAGGGTCTTCGTCAAGAAGCTCATCAGGCCTGCCTTCTGCCCTAAATCCAAAGCTTGACCAGGGATAATCTTTGGGGCTGCCGGCCATTTTAGCCCTGACAGGATTTAATTCAATGTACCTTGCGCAAGACAGTAGATATTCGTCTCTGCTTATCAGGCTGCTTTTAAACCTGCCTTCCCATAGAGTCCCTGTTCTTTTGTACGCCTGATTTATGTAACGCACATATCTTCTTCCTAAGGACTGGATCAAGTCGCCCGCTCCATCTTCAGAGGAAGGCTCAAGGAGCAAATGCAGATGGTTGGTCATAAGGCAATAGGCGTAGATTTTTGATTTTGTTTTTTCTTTGGCGGCTTTCAAGCACTTAAGAAAAAAGCGCCTGTCTGTATCATTATAAAATACGGCGTTGCGGTTGTTCCCTCTTAAGATAATATGGTGAGGATACCCTGCAACTATTAATCTTGGTTGTCTTGGCATATGAAGACTCTAAAAGAGTAGTTTCTTTTCGTCAAGGAAAATCACTCTGACCCCTTTTATTTGATGGGCTTGTCGGCCTTACGGTAGGCGGGATGGGATTTGGGGGCTATGGAGACGGTTATCTCGGCATTTTTGCCTTTTTCGTCAATGGTGATGATGCAGGCTTCCTGCTCTTTTTCAAAGCTAAGCATGCGCCTGCCGTGCTCAACAATATTCATCAGCTGCCAGTTGTAAAGGGGCATTTGCTCTTTGAAGAATACAACCGCCTGTTCTCCGGACGCCTTGCCCGTATATTTCAGCAGTCCGGCGCGAAATCCGGCGCTTTGGAAGGCGTAGGATTCCTCCGGGAAAAAAACAAAGCTCGCGGGCATAGGGATGTCGCTGAATTTAAGCATTGCCGACGGCTCCAGCATAGGAACTTGGGTAGGGTCGGAGTTTTTTGTCGTGGTGGCGGCGCAGGCGGACAAAGACAGCATACAGATGGTAGATGCCAGGATTAATTTATGATTTATTTTGAGCATTTTCGTCCTCCTTTTCTCATATTCGTCAAGATAAATCACTCTGACCCCTTTTTGTAGCTCAGAGTTTTTCTAGGAATTTCTTTTCAATATTATAAAGATTTTCTATTTCGGATTCGCTTAGGCCGGCGTCAAGGGCTGCCTGTTTGAGTTCGGCTATTCCTATAATGTTCTCCGGGGTATGGCAATCGTTGTTGATTATAAGATTAGCCTTAGCTTCTCTGGCGATTTCTGCCACATGTTTGTTTCCTTGCGCGTGGCCGCGGCGGGCGGTTATTTCCAGGAAAACGCCTTTTTCCCTGGCTAATATGGCGTCGTCACGGGTGATGTTTCCCGGATGGGCAAGGATATCTATGTCAGAGAGAAGCGCGGCGCGGTTAGTCCCGGCAATCACCGGCTCTACCGGAGTTTCGCCATGTCCGATGATAATCTTAATCCCTTGCCTGCGGGCTAATTTGGTAAGCGGGTAAAAATGTTCTAAGGGTATATGGGTTAATTCTACTCCGGGAAGTATCCTAATGGGTGAGTTTTTGGGCCAGTGTTTGCAGAATTCTACTATTGCGCGGGTATTGTTTTTGATGTTACTGTAGTCGCAGTGGTCGGTGATGGCGATGATTTTGTAGCCTTTTTCCTCGTAGCGCCGTGCGATCTCTGAAGGAAGAAGCGCTCCGTCGCTGAGCAAGGAATGTATATGCAGGTCAAACATATTTTATGTGCCCCTGGCAAGAATCGAACTTGCCCATACGGTTTAGGAAACCGCCGCTCTATCCTTATGAGCTACAGGGGCAGATTTATTCGCCTTCAAATTTTACCAAAGAAACGAGGGGGTATTTTTTGAGCTTGTCTCTTCCCTTCAAATCCACCAGCTCTATCACAAAGGCGCAGCCGGCGATTTTTGAGCCTTGCGCCTCCACCAAATCCGCCACCGCCCTTACCGTGCCTCCGGTCGCCAGCAAATCATCAGCAATAAGGACTCTGTCTCTCGGTTTGAGGGCATCCGCGTGGATTTCCAGGGTATCGGTGCCGTATTCCAGATTATAGGTAACTCCTTTGGTTTTCCAGGGCAGTTTGCCTTTCTTGCGCACGGGAATGAAGCCGACATTGAGCTTTGTCGCCAGGGCGCCGCCGAAAATGAAGCCCCTTGCCTCAACACCGACCACATAGTCTATTTTTTCTCCGGAAAATTTCTTTGCCAGGGAGTCCACCGCTTTTTTGAATGCCTTTTTGTCCTGCAGCAATGTGGTGATGTCGCGGAATAGAATTCCGGGTTTGGGAAAATCGGGAATGCTGCGGATGGATTTGGCAAGGTCAATTCGCGTCTTCATTGTCTTAGCTTCCTCCCTATGAGTTTATTTTCGCGCAGGAATCCCTTAAGACCAGCTTTGCCGGCAGGACGCTTTTGACCGGAAGTTTCACTTGTCTTTTCGCTATCTGATTAAGGGTTTCCAGGCCCAATTGGCCCATTTCCACAATCGGCTGCCTGACGGTAGTAAGCGGTACTGATGAATAGAGCGCGATAGGGTTGTCGTCAAAACCGATAATAGAGAGGTCCCTCGGGACGCGCAGGCCTTCTTTCTTGGCCAGGTCAATGGTTTCAAGCGCCATCACGTCGGAGGCGGCGAATACCGCGCTGGGCCTTTGGGCCAGACGCAATAATTTCTCCGCCGCTACCCGCGCCGGGCCGCGTAAAAATCCTCCCACGGCGATGTATTCGTCTTTCAGCGCGATTTTGTGTTTTTTAAGCGCTTCCTTGTATCCTTTTAACCGGCTTTTTCCGGCATGGGTATTTAAGTCGCCGGCAATAGTGGCAATTTTTTTGTGGCCCTGCTTTACCAGAAAGTCAACCGCCTCTATCGCCGCCTTTTCGTTATCTATGGAAATACAGTTTATATCTTCCTCAAAGTAATTATTTAAGACTAAATAAGGTATTCCCGTGGCAATTACCTTTTTTAAGGAGCTCTTATCGCCGTTAATATCCGCGAACAGGAGCCCGTCAAGATAATGGGAGCGTAAAATCGGCCAGCTGAGCCAATCCTCATGGCCGCCTGACTGCTCGGTGATGTGGATGAGCACATCGGCCTTTAGATGGCTTGCCGACAGGCTTACCCCTTTGATGATTTCTGAGGCGTAAAAGGAATGCAATACATCCTCAAAGCGGGGGACAATCAGGGCGTAGGAAGCTGTTTTTGTTTTCAACTCTTTCCTCCGTTAGCATCCTCGCGGCTGGCAAGTAAATTCGCCTCTTGCATCAGGGCTAATTTGCGCAGTTTTTTAAGGGCAAGCGACTCAATCTGTCTTATCCTTTCGCGGGAGAGCTTTAGTTTTCTGGCTATCTCTGCCAGGGTGTGCGTTTTTTTATTATGCAGGCCAAAGCGCATATCTAAAATCTCGCGCTCGCGCTCGGTAATGCGGTCAAGCAGGCCGACTACCCTTTCCTTATCTAAAACCTTTGACAGGGCGTCTTTGGCGGACTCAAGAGTTTCGTCTTCCAGCAGGTCCTTAATGCTTTCTTCCCCTTCTTCGCCTATCGGAGCTTCCAGGGAAGAGGTCTTGGTAACCCAGGAATCAAGCTTTCGCAGTTTATCCTCGGGTATGCGCATTGCCTTGGCTACTTCGTCCCTGTTGGGGACGCGGCCTAATTTCTGGGACAGGGCCTCCCTGGTTTTTTTTATCTTGGCAAGGGAATCGTTTATATATACGGGAACACGCACCAGCCGCCCCTGTTCCGAGATTGCCCGGCTGATCGCCTGCCTGATCCACCAGGCGGCGTAGGTAGAGAAGCGAAATCCCCGCTTAGGGTTAAACTTGTCCACCGCCTTCATCAGCCCGATGTTGCCCTCATTGATTAAGTCCGGCAGGGGAAGCCCGAAATATGCGTAACGCTTGGCGATATTGACTACAATGCGCAGGTTTGAGCGGATCATTTTCTTGCGCGCTTCGTTATTGCCCTGCTTTACCTTTCCGGCTAACGCCTTTTCCTCATCGGGTTTTAAGAGCGGAATGAGGCGGATTTCGTTCAGGTATGTCTTGAGCGGTTCCATTTACCCTCTTTGCTGATTATTTCTTTTCTTTTAATACGGCCTGTGCCGCCGCCAGGCGCGCGATAGGCACTCTAAACGGCGAACAGGACACATAATTCATTCCTAACTTATGGCAAAATTCCACGGATTTCGCCTCGCCTCCGTGCTCTCCGCAGATACCTACCTTCAGCTCTTTACGGGTTTTTCTGCCGCGGGTGATGCCGATTTCCATTAATTGGCCGATTCCTTCCTGGTCAATGGTCTGGAAAGGGTCGTCGGCAAGTATTCCCTTATTCAGGTAGTCCGGCAGGAACCCGCCGATATCGTCGCGCGAAAAACCAAAACCCATCTGGGTCAGGTCGTTAGTGCCGAAGGAGAAAAACTCCGCCACCTCGGCGATCTTATCCGCGATGAGGCTGGCGCGGGGTATTTCAATCATTGTGCCCAGCATATGCGGCATTTTCTTAAGGTTGTATTTCTTTAAGGTTTCCTGATAAACCCTTTTGCAGATTTCCATCTGGTCGGTGAGCTCTTTAACGGCGCAGACAACCGGCACCATAATTTCCGGGTGCACCTTTATGCCCTGTTTTAATAATTCTGCCGCGGCCTCAAAGATGGCGCGCACCTGCATTTCGGTTACTTCAGGGTAGGTAATCCCCAGGCGCACTCCGCGGTGGCCCATCATCGGGTTGTTTTCATGAAGGGCATTGGCGCGCTTTCCGAATTCCTCCAGGCCTATTCCTAAACTTTGGGCAAGCTCTACCTGCTGTTTTTCCTCGCGCGGGATAAACTCATGCAGAGGCGGGTCAAGAAGGCGCACGGTAACCGGAAGCCCTTGCATTGCCTCTAAGGTGCCTTTGATGTCCGCCTTGACAAAAGGGAATAGCTCATCAAGGGCCTTTTTCCTCTCATCCGCGGTCTTTGAGATAATCATTTTGCGCAGGCAGAATAGCGGGGCTTCGGAACCCTTGCCGTAGAACATATGTTCTGTCCTAAACAGCCCAATTCCTTCGGCTCCGAACATCCGCGCCTTTCTGGCGTCTTCGGGCGTGTCGGCGTTGGTGCGCACATTAAGCCGGCGGAAAGAATCGCATATTTTTAAGAATTCAAAAAGCAGCTTATTCTCTTCTGAGGCATCCATCATCTTTAGCTGGCCAAGATAAACATTTCCCTTAGTGCCGTTTAAGGTAACCCAGTCGCCTTCCTTAATAAGCGTGCCTCCGGCATTTATTGTTTTTGTTTTTCCGTCTATATGCAGGGCGGAGCATCCGACAACGCAGCATTTTCCCCATCCGCGCGCTACCAAAGCGGCATGAGAAGTCATTCCGCCCCTGGCGGTTAAAATGGCCTGCGCTGAGCGCATACCCTCAACATCTTCCGGGTTGGTTTCTTCCCTAACCAGGATGACTTTTTTACCTTCTTTTGCCCAATTTACCGCGTCAGGCGCGTTAAAGACCACCATTCCGCTTGCCGCCCCCGGGCCGGCGGGCAGGCCTTTGGCAACCGGCTTGTGCTCTAATTCTATTTTCGGGTCAATAATGGGGTGCAGAAGCTCATCAAGCTGGGAAGGCGTTACCCTCATTACCGCTTCTTTTTTGCTGATAAGCTTTTCCTTTACCATATCTATGGCCATTCTCACTGCCGCCGGGCCGTTGCGTTTACCCACGCGGCACTGGAGCATGAACAGCCGCCCTTTTTCAATGGTAAACTCAATGTCCTGCATATCCCGGTAGTGTTTTTCCAGGCGTTTCTGGATACCGTAGAGCTCCCGGTAAAGATTGGGCATTGCCTTTTCCAAGGTAACCAGCTCTTTATTATGTTCGCTTTTGGCGTATTCGTTGATAGGAGCCGGGGTGCGGATTCCGGCAACCACATCTTCTCCCTGGGCGTTGATGAGATATTCGCCGAAAAACTTATTTTCTCCGTTGCCGGGGTTGCGGGTGAATGCCACTCCGGTGGCTGAGGTCTCTCCCATATTGCCAAAGACCATTGTCTGGACTGTAACCGCGGTGCCCCATTCGTGGGGGATATTTTCAATGCGCCGGTAGGAAACCGCGCGCTTCCCCTGCCAGGAGGCAAAGACCGCGCCGATTCCGCCCCAGAGCTGTTGATAGGG
>SCPY01000229.1 GCA_004299495.1 bacterium
ATTGCAAAACGCCCTTAAGCAGTACGGATTAAACTTCGGCATCGCCTTTCAGGTAATAGACGACTATTTAGACCTGGTGGCGGGGAAGAAGAGCTTGGGAAAGCTGCCCGGGCAGGATATAGCGGTAGGCGAGATGACCCTGCCTTTGCTGAATTTACTGAAGTCGGTGAGTAAGGAGAAAAGGGGAAGGATTTATTCCCTGCTTAAATCCAGGAATAAAGAGTGCCTCAAGAAGATAAAGATTGAATTGATTCAGTCAACGGCGCGCCAGGAGTCAAGGCGGATTATCTTTTCTTATATGGATTCGGCAAAAGAAAAATTGAAGCTGCTGGCGGACAGCGAATACCGCAGCTCCCTTTCGGCCTTGGGGGATTTTATTTTGAAGAGAGGGTTTTCGTAAGATGGAGAAAGCGAATTTCTTAATCCAGTACCAGGATAAGGTCAAACGCCTTTATAGCGAAGGCATACTGCCGGAATATTTTAAGGCACCGATATTTCTGCTCTGGGAATTGACGGACAAATGCAATCTTTCCTGCATTCACTGTTACTACAACTCAAACCGCAAACCCGAGAACGAATTGACTACCAAAGAGGCATTGGGGATCATAGATCAATTAGTAAAGATGAAGGTCTTTGAGGTATATCTTACCGGCGGAGAGGCGCTCTTAAGGGAAGATTGGCCGATTCTGGTAGAGAGGCTCCGTAAGCATAATATGCAGGTCGGCATTATCACCAACGGCACGCAGATTGACGAGAGCACCGCGAAAAAGCTGGCGGACTTTAAGGTAAAGTGGGTCCAGATAAGCATTGACGGGGCCAGCCCCGAGGTGCACGATAAAGTGCGCGGACTTGCCGGCGGCTGGGAGAAGTCCGTTAACGCCATCCGTTACTTAAGCCGCAACAATATCCGTACGCACGTTTCCTTTGTGCCTACCAAGATAAATTTCCGCGATGTCAAGAAAGTGGTTGGCTTATGCGTTGAGATGGGCCTGGAATATTTTGTCACGGATATGCTGGTTCTTACCGGAAGGGCGGTAAAGAACTTTGACGATATTAAGCTTAGGCCCGAGGATTACGACGAATTTTACAACTTGCTGGAGGATGCCGCGAAAACTTATTGCGACAGGATCACCATTATCGCGCCCAGCCGGGAAAAAGATACCTTAAAGACCTATGTGAAAACCAGAAGCGCTACCCCGAATATCTGGGGTATTATCACCCCGCAGGGGACCTGCCGGCTTGACCTTTTACTGCCTTTTACCTACGGAGATTTAAGAAAGCAGAGCCTGGAGTATGTTTGGAATAATTTTCTTAAAGACGGCTGGCGCAGGCCGGAGGTAGCCGAGTTTATGGACAGCTTGAATAAGATGACGGATTTGGTAAAGCATAAGACCATACCCTATGTCTCAAACAATATCCATTGCCAATAAGCCGGAGGGCGATGGTGCGGCTTCCAATAGCCGCAGCCATAAGCCGAAAATATCGGATAATGTCCTCTGGCGGCGCGACGGCCAGGACGACCAGATAATCGTTGCCTCCAGGGAAGGCCTGGCCTTGCCGGTGATTCTTAACCCTACCGCTTCCTGGATATTTTCGCTTTGTAACGGCAGAAATACCCTGGAGGGAATCGCGCAGATTTTATGCGACAAATCCGACGCGCGGGATTTTTCCGCGGTGCTGGAAGACGTGAAAAGACAGGTAGAGTATTTTTTAGATAAAGGATTAGTGGAAATTTAGAAAGGGGGGAAATAAAGATGTCCAGAAAAAATACCAAAGTGTTATCCGCGAAAGAAGAGGGGCTCAAAGAAAAAGGCCTGAAGCACTATGTGTCTCCCCAGGCTGCCTCAATGGAGGAGTTTACCCTGAAGACCGCGGTAGGCGTGTCTCCGGCAATGAAGAAGAAGGATACCTATATCGTATCCACTTTATTTTAAGAAAACCTTTTGCTTGGTTAATAAAACCGTTGGCAGATAGGATGAAGAAATAAGGCGGGCTTCTGTATTGAGGCCCGCCTTATTTTTAGTTGATCACTGTATAAATATACAGTATAATTGCTTTAGCCAAAAATGCAAGAGGTATGATAAATCTCACCGAAAGACAAAAACAAATCTTAGATTTTATTATTGAAAATACAGGCCGCTACGGCTTCCCGCCTTCTATTTATGAAATCCAAGAAAATTTTTC
>SCPY01000230.1 GCA_004299495.1 bacterium
CTTTGATTTTACCGATACATGGGGATCAAACAATTTAACTATCTCTTTCTTAACTAACTTATCAGAAAAATCCTTAAACATATCCTCAGGCATATCTTTTATGGCGATGCCGTTATCAGTAGAGTATTTTACTAATCTTCCAATAATAGTATGAGCTTCCTTAAAAGGAATTTTCTTATCCACAAGATAATATACTAAATCGGTAGCGTATAGTGATTCGTCCTTCAAATGTTCCGCTATTTTTTCCTTGTTAAATTTCAGGGTTTTAATCAGGCCTTCCAATATATTTAATTCATTCGAGACTACCTCAAACGAGTTAAATAGAGGCTCCTTGTCCAGCTGCATATCTCTATTATAGGTAAGAGGCAGCCCTTTCATCATAGTTAAAACGCTTACCAGATTACCATACAACCTGCCCGCATACCCGCGAATTAACTCCAGAGCATCAGGGTTCTTTTTCTGCGGCATGAGTGAACTGCCAGTGCAATAGGCATCATCTATCTCAATAAAATCAAATTCCTTGCTTACCCAGATAATCAAATCCTCACCTAATCTAGACAAATGCATAGCAACGAGAGACAGAGCGCTGATAACATCAATCACAAAATCCCTGTCGCTGACAGAATCAAGAGAATTAACCGTCGGCCGCAGTTTACCGATCTTATTAAAGCCTATCTCTTTTATATACTTCCTTGTTTCTATTTTGTATCTATCCGCAAGGATAGGTGTGCCGGCAAGCGCCCCAGCACCCAGGGTGATATTCATATTTTTAGCAATAAAATCCAATCTAGATCTATCTCTGCGTAACATTTCTACATAGGCGGATAAATAATCTCTCAAGAACACGGGCTGAGCGTGCTGCATATGCGTAAACCCAGGAATAATTATCTCTTTATTATCGCTTGCCTTATTAATAATAGACTTAATCACTCCATCTAAATATTTAACCAAACTATAGATAGACCATTTAGTATAGAGTTTTGTAGCAAAGATAACTTGATCATTCCTTGACCTCGCCGTATGAAGTTTTAAGGCTAAATCGCCCAATCGTCTTTCTAAAATATTTTGAATATTTGTGTGAATATCTTCAACTTTTAAATCAGGCTTAAATCTACCGCTGTCAATATCGCTTAAGATTTCTTCCAATCCGTTCCATAGATTATGCGATTCACCTTCTGATAAATAACCACTCCTTTCTAAAATATCCACATGAAACATTGAACCTAAAACATCTGCTCTCGCAAGCTTTTGATCGTATTGGATGGATTTGGTAAATTCCTCTACCAATGGATCTGTTTTTTTGCTGAATCTCCCGCCCCATAATTTCTTGGCCATATTCTTCTCTCTATTTCTGAAACGGCATACCGAATATCCGGATGAACCCTTCTGAAAGCTTCTGGTCAAATTTGTCTTTTGCCGAATAGGTAGCCAATTCTTCCCTATATAAGGAATGCGGAGATTTCCTACCCACAACGGAACAGCTTCCCTTATACAGCCTAAGCCTGACCGTCCCGCTTACGTTTCTTTGGGTTTCTTCTATGAACTTATCCAGGGCAATCCTTAATTTGGAATACCATAAGCCGTAATAAATAAGCTCGGCGTATTTTAAAGACACCCCTTCTTTATAATGCGCGGTTTCGCGATCCAATACTAACGCCTCCAGTTCCCTGTGAGCGTAATGTAAAATAGTAGCCGCGGGCGCCTCATATATCTCCCGGGACTTGATGCCAACCAGCCTGTTCTCAATCATATCGCTTCTGCCTATCCCATGGGTTGAACCTAGATTACAAAGGATGTCAATCAGCTTAAGCGCGTCATAACCCTTGCCGTTTACCTTCTTGGGAATCCCCTTGTCAAATTCTATCTCCACATAAGCCGGCCTGCTTGGCGCGTCTTCAGAGGAATTAGTCCATTGATAGCAATCTTCCGGAGGCTCTATCCAGGGGTCTTCCAGTATCCCAGACTCAATGGAAACCCCCCATAAATTCTTATCCAGGCTGTAAGGCTTTTTCTTGGTAACATCGATGGGGATTTTCTTTTTGATAGCATACTCAATCTCTTCTTCGCGCGATTTAAACTCCCAGACCCTCACGGGCGCGATAATTTCTAATTTCGGGTCAAGAATCTGTGCTGTGACCTCAAAGCGCACCTGGTCATTGCCTTTACCGGTGCATCCGTGGGCAACACTTGAGGCCTTTTCTTTATGTGCCACCTCCACCAGGTATTTGGCAATCAACGGCCTGCCCAAGGCGGTAGCCAAAAGATATTTACCCTCGTATATCGCATTCGCCTTAAGCGAAGGGAAAATAAAATCCTCCACAAACTCCTTACGCAAATCCTTAATATATACTTTGGATGCCCCGCCGATAAGGGCGCGCTTTTCTATCTTTTCAAAATCCTCCCCCTGGCCTAAATCGGCAATAAAACAAATTACCTCATAGCCTTTGTCCTTAAGCCACTGCACCGCGCACGATGTATCAAGCCCTCCGGAATAAGCTAATACGACTTTTTTCATCCCAATTCTCCGACCGTTAAATTCAACCTTTGCCTAATAACTTTATCAAAATCGCCTTCTGCACATGCAGGCGGTTTTCCGCCTGGTCAAACACGATGGAATTCTTTGAATCTATCGCCTCATCGGTTATCTCTTCGCCGCGGTGCGCCGGCAGGCAGTGCATAATCAAACATCCCGGCTCCCCTAATGATACCAGTTTTTTATTCACTTGAAAACCCTTAAATACGCGCCTGCGCTTTGCGGCTTCCTTTTCCTGCCCCATGCTTACCCAGACATCCGTATAAATTATGTCCGCGTTTTCGCAGGCATCGGATGCGTTATTATACAAATTAATAGCGGCGCCGCTTAGAGCCGCGAATTCCTTTGCCTGCTTCACCACATCACTATCCGGCTCATATTTCTTGGGGGCCGCGACATTCATATTTACCCCGAGCTTGGATGCGCAATACAAAAGGGAATGAGTCACATTATTATTGCCGTCGCCCACATACGCTAAGGTGATTCCTCTTAATTTTCCCAATTTCTCTTTTGCGGTGTATAAATCTGCTAAGCCCTGGCAGGGATGCGACAAATCCGACAGGCCGTTGATTACCGGAACTTGCGCGTGCGCGGCCATCTCCATCGCGTTCTGGTGCGCGAAGGTGCGCAGAACAATACCGTCCACATAGCGCGAAAGCGTCTTTGCCACGTCCTTAATCGTTTCCCTTACGCCTAAATTTATCTCTTCGGGAGAAAGGTAAATGCTTGTCCCGCCCAACTGAAACATACCCACCGCGAAAGATACCCGTGTGCGGTTTGAAGGTTTCTGGAAAATAAGCGCCAGAGTTTTGCCTTTCAGGGCCTGTGAATATTTGCCCTTATCCCTCTTTAGTTTATCGGTAAGCGCAAAGATATCGTTAATCTCCTTTGCGCTTAAATCCTTAATTGAAATTAAATCTTTTTTCATTTAATGAGCACATAACTTAGCGAACGAAGTGAAGCTAAGTTATCGTGCGAATTATCCCGCCGAATGCGCCAAAATTATGTAACAGAATTTTGGCGCAAGCTTATGAGGCGGGATGAACAGCATAACTTATGGAACGATAGCGAACATAAGTTGCTGTGCGAATTATCCCGAAGCCTGCCTACCGTCAGGCAGGCGTGCGAAGTAAATTTCGCAGAAATTTACGAGCGCTTACGCAAGGGATGATTTGCTTAGCGCCCTATCTAAAATATTGACCGCCCTATCTATCTGTTTCTTCTCCACATTCAGCGCCGGGAGCAGCCTCAAAACATTACCTTGAGCGCAATTAATCAACAACCCATGATTAAGGCATTCCTCCACAATCGGCTTTCCTTCTATCGCCAACTCCACTCCAAGCATTAAGCCGATACCCCTGATTTCTTTTATAGCCTTATGCCGGCCGGCCAATTCTAACAAGCTTTCTTTTAGATAGCCGCCCATCTTCCGAACGTTGGCTAAAAGCTTTTCTTTCTGAATCGCCTTTAACACCGCGAGCGCCGCTTTAGAAACCAGCGGGCTGCCCCCAAAAGTTGAGGCGTGTTTTCCGGCGGTAAGAATATCCGCCATCTCTTTTTTAACTATCATTACCCCGATGGGAAGCCCTCCGCCGAGCGCCTTTGCCAGCGTTATTACATCCGGAGCAATCCCATAATGCTCGTAGGCAAACATCTTTCCAGTCCTGCCTATCCCGGTCTGCACCTCGTCAATAATCAGGAGCAATTTCTTTTCGTCACAAAGTTTTCTTATGGAAACTATGTAGTCTTTATCCGCGACATTAATCCCGCCCTCACCCTGGATCAGTTCAATGATGACCGCAACTGTCTTTTCGGTTACCGTCTCTTTAAGCGCCTTTATATCGTTAAAGGGGACGCTGCGAAAACCCGCGGGAAGCGGCTGGAACCCTTCCTGGTATTTGCTCTGTCCGGTCATAGTTAAAGCCGCCAGGGTCCTGCCGTGAAAGGAATTCTTAAATGAGATTATTTCGTAGCGGCCGTCTTTGCTGCCATAAGCCCGTGCCAGCTTTACCGCGGCCTCGTTTGCCTCTGCCCCGGAATTGGCAAAGAATACTTTCCCCGGAAATGCCCAATAAATAAGCTCTTTGGCTAACCGCGCCTGCTGAAGGGAAAGATAATTATTGGGCAGATGAATAAGCTTTCCTATCTGCTCCCTAACCGCTGAAACAACCTTGGGATGGCAATGGCCAAGGGCGCTTACTCCCCAGCCCGGGAAAAAATCCAGATATTGCCTTCCGTCAACATCCACCAGCTTCATACCCTTTCCCTTAACAAAGATAAGCGGAAGCCGGCTATAGGTGGGCATAATATAATCTTGATATGCCTGAAATACTTCTTGTTTCTTCATATAATTATTTCACGATTTCCGTGCCGATGCCTTCTTTGGTAAAAATCTCTAAGAGAAGCGCGTGGGGAATCCTGGCGTCTATAATGTGGGTTTTCTTAACCCCCCGCTCTAAAGCCATTATTGCCGACTTCACCTTGGGGATCATCCCTTCCTGTACCGCTCCCTCATCAATAAGCCCTCTTGCCTCATCCACAGTCAATGTGGAGATAAGCGAACCCGGGTCATCCGGAGAACGCATAATGCCGCGCACATTAGTAAGAATTACCAGCTTCTCGGCCGAAAGGCTCACTGCGACGCTTGAGGCCACGTCATCGGCGTTAATATTGTAGAGCTTGCCGTCCTTACCTCTGCCTATTGGGCAAACCGCGCAGACCGCGTAATCTTTCATCTCAGTCAATAACGGCTGCGCGTCAATAAACTCAACCTCTCCCACAAAACCCAGGTCTCTTGCCTCCTGTTTCTTGCGGGCTGAAATTATACTCTGTTTTCCGGCCCGAAACCCCACCGCCCTGGCTCCTAATTCCTGCAGTTCGGATACCAGCATCTTATTTAACTTATTTAATTCTTCCTCTACGATGGCCAGGGTCTTCTCGTCGGTAACCCGCATGCCGTCCACAAAATCGGTCTTCATGCCTTCGGCCTTCATCCTTTCCGAGATATTCGGTCCGCCCCCATGCACCAGGATAGGGCACAGCCCCATATAGCTTAAAAAAACTATATCCTCTAATACCCCGGCCCTAATCTTTTCATCTCCCAGAATGCTTCCTCCGTATTTTATTACCATCGCCTTACGGTGAAATTCTTTGATATACGGCAGGGCCTCAATCAACACATCCGCTTTCCTAATCGCTTCTTCCATTACCCCTCGTTTCGCTTAATTATATCCCGCGTTAATCTTCACATACTCAGGCGTCAAGTCCGAAGTAAGCGCCGTCGCCTTGCCCGCGCCTACCCTTAAATCCACCTTTACGCTTACGCTCTTCTTCTTTAAGGAAGAGCACTGAATGCCTATCTGCTTGCCTGCCTCAATCCTCGCCGCTCCCACCGCGGCCACTATTCTGCCTAAATTACGATTTTCACCATAAACAGCGGCCTTAAAAAGATTAGAATTAGCTATTGAAAAGGCGGCTTTTTGTGCCTGGGTGTCATTCCTGGCTCCGGATACGGCGATAGTGATAAATTTTGTCGCTCCCTCGGCGTCTGAGATTATCATTGCGGCTAAACGGCCGCATACCTGCTTTAAGGCGGACTTAAATTTCAAGAAATCCTTCTGCCCTGCCTTTAATATCCTATTTCCCGCCAGGCCATTGGCGAGAATAATCACGCTGTCGTTAGTGCTCATACAGCCGTCAATACTGATGGCGTTAAAAGAGCCGTCCACCGCTTCCTTTAATGCCTCCTTAAGCGCATGATATTCAATCGCGGCGTCAGTAGTAATAAAACAAAGCATAGTGGCCATCTGGGGCATAATCATACCCGCGCCCTTTGCAATCGCCCCGACAGTTATTACGCAATCGCCCGCGGAAAATTTTTTAGTTAACGCCTTAGGCCTGGTATCAGTGGTCATTATGGCATACGCCGCCTTAGAGCCCTGCTTTCTATCTAACGAGCCGGCCAACTTTGGTAATGCCTTTTTAATCCTTGCGAAATCCATCTGCCTGCCAATAATACCGGTAGAAGCCACTAAAACCTGCGTTTCTCTTAATCCCAATAATTTCGCGGCATACCCCGTGGTATTACCGGCAACCCGCAAACCTCTTAGGCCGGTATAACAATTCGCGTTAGCGCTATTTACCACTATTGCCTGGGCCTGGCCGCCTTTAAGATGCTTCTTGCAAATTTCTACCGGAGCGGCCGCAAACCTATTCCTGGTAAACAACCCGCAGGCAACTGCCGGAACTTCTGAATAGATAAGAGCCAAGTCAAGCCGCGCGCCCTTCTTCAGGCCGCAAGACAGCGCCGAAGCCTTAAATCCCTTTGCCAGGCAGATAGCATTGTTGTCTAATCTCATAATAATCCATCCGTCTCTTTAAAGCCTATCATCAAGTTCATATTCTGCACCGCCTGCCCGGAAGCTCCTTTAAGCAAATTGTCTATGGCAGAGAGGATAATAATCATCTTCCTGTCTTGGCTTACCTTAATCCCTATATCGCACATATTCGTATGCTGGACATCACTTAAACCGGGGAATTCCCCATCATCTCTTATCCTCATAAACGGAGTGTCTTTATAAAATTTCTTATAAAGATTTATTAAATTCTTACCCGTTACCCGTAACCCGTTACCCGTTACCCGCACATATATCGTCTCCAAAATTCCCCTCTCTATAGGCAAGAGGTGGGGCACGAAGGTAGCGGATATTTTCTTCCCTGCAGCTTTTGACAATTCCTGATTTATCTCAGGCGTATGCTGATGCGCGTCCACTTTATAAGCCCGGAAATTATCTTTAAGCTCCTGCCAGAAAGGGTCATCAGCCGGCTTTCTTCCCGCGCCGCTGTATCCGCTTTTTGCGTCAATAATTATGTCTTTTACCGAGAAATCCCCCGCTTTCAATAGGGGCATAAGCGCTAAGAGGGCCGCGGTAGGGTAACATCCCGGGTTAGCGATGAAATCCGCCTTCCTAATTTTCG
>SCPY01000231.1 GCA_004299495.1 bacterium
CTCTTCCGATCTTAGATTATTTAGAGGTTACCGCTGCCTATCGCAGGGTTAAGGAAGAGGGGAGGATGGCGCTTTTGGCTATTTTTAAGAATAATAATAAATATGGCAAGAGCAACGCAATCTTTAAAAATAACAGATTATTGAAATACGATAAAAAAAATATATCTCCCGGCATGGAATATATTGATTACGGAATTTCTATATTGGACAAATGCCTCTTAAGGAGAATTCCCCGGAATAAATATTCCGACATCTCTGATTTCTATAGCGGATTGGTAAAGGATGGATTGATGTCGGGATATGAGCTGAAAAATAGATTTTATGAGATAGGAACCCCAGCTTCTCTTGAAGAGTTTAAAAAATTTATTTACCAAAGATCATTGGTCAGGAAGCCAGGCATCATCCTTGATAGGGATGGAACCATAAATAAAATATGTTTTAATGAAGATGCGGAACAGCTTGATTCTCCGCTTGAAGCCCGGGAGCTAAAGCTACTGCCTAAGGCAATAGATGGGCTTCGCGCGTTAAAGTCGCTCGGATTCGCTGTTGTCGTAGTAAGTAACCAGCCGGCCGCGGCAAAAGGCAAGGCAAGCCTTATGGATGTGTATTCGGTAAATAATAAGCTTAAGGACATCCTGTCTAAGCAGGGTATCGGTATTGATGATTGTTTAATTTGCCCGCATCACCCGGTTGGCTCTGTTCATACCAAAGAGCGTTTTCTTGTAAAAGATTGCGAATGCCGCAAGCCTAAGCCTGGCCTGTTAAAGCGCGCTATTGAAAAATTCAATCTTGATACAGCTAATTCTTATATGGTAGGCGATTCTTATGTGGATGTCATGGCCGGTAAATCATCCAAAATTAAAACAGTGTTTTTAGGAGAATATAAATGTGACGCCTGCCGCCTGCTTAAGGGGCGGAGGCCGGATTACATATTTAAAGACTTGTATGCATTTGCTATGTTTTTGAAGAAAAGGAGAGCGCGGAATGAAGACAATTAAAGATTTAAAGATAAAGATATTCCTTGACGGCGCAGGAATAGAGGATATAAAAAAGATGTCCGGACTTGACTATATTAAGGGTTTTACCACCAACCCGACGCTGATGAAAAAAGCGGGGGTCGCTAACTATGAAAAATTCTTAAGCGATATTCTGCCGCTCGCAAAGGAAAAACCCATTTCATTTGAGGTAATTAGCGATGATTTTAATGAAATGAAGGCGCAGGCAGTAAAATTGAGCGAATTTGGAGACAATGTATTTGTAAAAATTCCTATTACGAATACGAAGGGGTATTCTTCTCTTTCTATCATTAATGATTTGACGCAAAGCGGGGTTAAGGTAAACGTAACCGCGATGATGAACCCTAGGCAGGTACAGGATTTAATAAGGACAGTGAGCCCGAAGGCTCCGATGATTCTATCCATATTTGCCGGACGCATCGCGGATACCGGCATTGACCCTGTGCCGATAATGAGAGAATGCCATAGCCTGCTGAAGAGTTTTAAAAATGCAGAATTATTATGGGCAAGTCCGAGAGAGCTTTTGAATATCTTTCAGGCAGAGGGTGCCGGATGCGATATTATTACGGTGCCGCCTGAAATTCTGGCTAAACTCAATCTGATCGGTTATGATTTGAACAATTATTCTCTTGATACGGTAAAGCAATTTTATAATGACGCTGTTTCTTCAGGCCTGGCGCTATAACTGCGCAAAAGAGGGAGAAGCTATGGAGATAAACAGTTTTATAGACCAATATTTAAAAGAGACAAAGGAAATAGCGGATATTATAAGCAGGCCTAGAATAGCCATGATAATTGAGGCGTTGCAGAAAACCAAGGATAACAAAGGAAGGCTCTTTATCATAGGTGTGGGAGGGTCTGCGGCTAATGCCTCGCACGCGGTAAATGATTTTAGGAAAATCTCCGGCATGGAGTGCTACAGCCCGGTAGATAATGTGTCGGAGCTGACTGCCTGGACAAATGACGTTGGTTTTGAGTCGGTGTTCATAAAGTGGCTTGAGACTTCAAGATTAGGCAAAAGAGACTGCTTGATGGTTTTGTCGGTGGGGGGCGGGACGGAGACTACTTCAAAAAACCTGGTTTTGGCAATGAGGTATGCAAAGGAAATAGGCGCGAATATTGTCGCTGTTGTATCAAGAGACGGCGGGATGGCGGCAAAGTTAACCGATGGCTGCGTAATTGTCCCTGTGGTTTCAGATGAGCGTATCACGCCGCACGCTGAGGGCTGGCAGGGGCTGCTCCTGCATCTAATAGTTAATTCTATCCGTTGAAGGATACAGAATACTTCAATATGAAAAGATATTTCGTTGCCGGGGGAGCGGGTTTCATAGGGAGCCATTTGACGAAATGCATTCTTCGGGAAGAGATTGGCGCCCGCGTGGTTGTTTATGATAATTTTTCTTCCGGAAAAAAACGCCATCTTAAAGACGCAGCAGGCAGTAAAAACCTTAAGGTAATCAAAGGCGATGTGAAGGATACGGATTCGCTTTTAAAGGCAATGGCGGGAGCGGATATAGTGTATCATTTTGCGTCAAACCCCGATATCGCAAAGGCTGCTACAAAACCAGACATAGACTTTTGGGAAGGCACATATCTTACCAATAATATCCTTGAAGCGATGCGGATACGCAAGGTCAGGAAAATACTCTATGCTTCAGGAAGCGGCGTGTATGGCGACGCTAAGAAGGTAGAGGTCGGCGAAGATTATCCTCTTAAGCTTCCTGTCTCAACCTATGGCGCAAGCAAGCTTGCCGGTGAAGCGCTGATTTCGTCATATTGCCAC
>SCPY01000232.1 GCA_004299495.1 bacterium
GCCGAATTGGATCTCGCCGTTAAAGGCGCGGATTTATTAGTCTTAGCTATCCCTTCTCAGTTTATCCGTCAGGTGCTAAAGCGCCTCAAAACGCTTAATATCTCCGGAATTCCTGTCTTGAGCGTTACCAAAGGCATAGAAGCAGATACGTTGATGCGTATTTCCCAGGTTATCCGGCAGGAATTGGGAAAAGACGCGAGATTAGCCGTGCTTTCCGGTCCGACTATCGCCCTTGAGGTGGCTAAAGGCTTGCCTGCCACAGCGGTGATAAGCGCTCATAAGGACAGGGCGCTTGCCGAAGCCCTGCAGCATGTCTTTACCACGGATAGATTCAGGATTTACACTAATTCTGATATGGCCGGGGTGGAGCTGGGAGGAAGTTTAAAGAATGTCATTGCCATTGCCTGCGGGATTTCTGACGGGCTGGGTTTCGCGGCCAATGCCAAAGCGGCGCTTTTGTGCCGGGGGTTAGCGGAGATAAGCCGGTTAGGTAAGGCAATGGGTGCCAAAAAAGAAACCTTTAGCGGCATAAGCGGCCTGGGAGACCTGGTTACAACCTGTATCAGCCGCGATAGCCGCAACCGGTTTGTGGGTGAGCAAATCGGGAAAGGAAGGCGGTTAAAAGATATTGTGTCGCGTATGAACGCGGTAGCTGAAGGCATCACAACCGCGAAATCCGCGTATCTTTTAAGCAAAAAATATAATATTTCCATGCCGATCGCCCAGGAGATCTACGCGGTCCTCTATAAAGATAAGGATCCGCGAAGAGCGGTAAGCGATTTAATGGCCAGGGAGATGAAGGGAGAATAAGGTTTGCAACGGGGCGTGGCTCAGTTTGGCTAGAGCGCTTGAATGGGGTTCAAGAGGCCGACGGTTCAAGTCCGTCCGCCCCGACTTTATCCAGGAAGGTAAGCGGCAATACCGTAAACCGGAAGATAAAATATTTATGCCTATTTTCTAAGTTTTTATGGTAAAATAAGAAAAAACTAGGAGGTGTGCGATGACAATTCAGAGCGGCCAGGATAGAAGAAAGCATCCCCGGGTGGCCGGTAAATTCGTGGTTTCTTACCGGGTCAAAACGGATGTGGATAATTATGATATTTCCCAGACCCGTAACCTGAGCCTGGGCGGAATGCTTCTTACCACCAATAGAAGTTTTCCTCTCGGGACAATACTGGCAATTGAGATCCGCCTTCCATTTTTTATTGACGCCCTGAATCTTACCGGAAGGGTTATGGAGTCTCAGGAGGTGGTAAAGGATTTGATTTACGACACGCGCATTCATTTCCTGGAGATTGACCCTAAGGCCGAGGGCATAGTCAAGGATACGGTGGGATATTACTTGCGCACACAAAAATAATGCCAAGCATTAATATCGGGGTTATTGGTTTTGGCACGGTGGGCGAGGGCGTGGTGCGCGCCCTTCTGGGCAAGCCGCAATTTTTAGAAAAAAGAATCGGGGCAAGATTAGTATTAAAAGCGGTTTGCGACCGCGACTTAAGCCGTAAGCGCGAGGTCAAGGTAGATAGAGGCATCTTAACCACAGATGTAAATAAGATTTTACATTCTCCCGATATCAGAATAGTGGTTGAGCTTATTGGCGGGGTGCATCCGGCAAAGGAATTTATCTTAGAGGCCTTCAGGCGCGGTAAGCATGTGGTTACCGCCAACAAGGCCTTGCTTGCGGAATGCGGAAAAGAAATTTTTGAGGCGGCAAAGCGCGCCAATGTGGATTTATATTTTGAGGCATCGGTAGGAGGGGGGATACCGATTATCAAGGCCCTGAGGGAATCCCTATGCGCCAATCATATCGACACAATGCTTGGAATAGTCAATGGCACGTCTAATTATATCTTAAGCGCGATGAGCGAAGAGAGTTTGAGTTTTAATCAGGCTCTTGCCGAGGCCAAGAAGAAGGGTTATGCCGAACGCAACCCCGCTTTAGACATTGAGGGTTTTGATTCGGCGCATAAATTGGCCATCCTTACGCTCTTGGGGTTCGGAAAAAGCGTGGATTTAAGCGATATTTATGTGGAGGGAATTGAAGATATTTCTTTAAGTGATATCCGCTATGCCCAGGACCTGGGTTATGTAATCAAACTGCTGGCTATCGCCAAAAATATTGACGGTTGCCTTGAGGCAAGAGTTCAGCCTACGCTTTTATCAAGGGAGCATCTGCTTTCCAATGTAAAAGGGGTTTACAACGCGATTTATGTGCACTCAGACCTGGCGGGGGGAACATTATTCTATGGCCGGGGAGCGGGAAGTAAGCCCGCGGCAAGCTCGGTATTGGGCGATATTATTGATGTGGCCAGGAATATAAAAAACGATTCTATCAACCGTGTGCCAGTTTATGTGGAAGACCGGACAATCAGGAAATTGCGCGCCTTTAGCGAAACGGAAAGCCGCTATTACCTGCGCCTTTCCGTCATTGATAAGCCGGGCTGTCTTGCTATGATAGCTCGTATTTTGGGCCGGCACGGGATTTCTATTGCCTCGGTGGTGCAGAAGGAGCGCAAGCAGGCAAAGATAGTCCCGGTGGTGATGATGCTTCATGACGCTAAGGAAAGGAATGTGCGCCAGGCTTTGGATCAGATTAATCGCTTAAGCGCGATTAAAAAGAAGACGGTGGCGATAAGAGTTGAGCGCTGATGAGCTACGCCGGTATAATTCAGAAATATCGCGGATATCTTCCCGTCTCCGAAAAAACCCCCGTAGTAACCCTGCAGGAAGGAAATACCCCTTTATTGTTTTCCCGCGTATTAAGCGCCCGCCTGGGAAAGGGTTTTGAGATATACCTGAAATACGAAGGGATGAATCCTACCGGTTCCTTTAAGGACCGGGGGATGACCTTGGCTGTCTCCAAGGCAAAGGAATCCGGCTCCCGGGCTATCATCTGCGCCTCTACCGGAAATACCTCGGCCTCCGCGGCTGCCTATGCCGCGCGGGCGGGACTGAGATGCGTTGTGTTAATTCCCGAGGGGGCTATTGCCTTAGGCAAGCTCGCCCAGGCGCTTATTCACGGGGCAAAGGTTCTGGCAATCAGAGGGAATTTTGACGATGCCCTTGGTTTAGTAAAAGAAATTACCAGCCGATATCCCATAACCTTAGTTAATTCTCTTAATCCCTACCGTCTCGAAGGCCAGAAGACCGGGGCTTTTGAAATTTGCGATTATCTTAAGGAAGCTCCGGATTATCAGTGCATCCCCGTGGGAAACGCGGGGAATATTACCGCCTACTGGAAAGGATACAAGGAATATCAAAAGGCGGGGAAAATAAAATTACTTCCTAAGCTTTTAGGTTTTCAGGCGCATGGTGCCGCGCCAATAGTAAAGGGCCGTCCCGTAAAGAATCCCAGGACTATCGCTACCGCTATCAGGATAGGCAATCCCGCAAGCTGGGTCAGCGCAGAAGCTGCTCGCGATGAATCCCGCGGATTGATTGACGCGGTAAGCGACAAGGAAATTCTTGACTCTTATAAGCTGCTGGCTTCCTGTGAAGGGATTTTTGTTGAGCCGGCCTCAGCCGCGTCAGTCGCGGGCCTCCTGAAGTTAGCGGGAAAGAATTATTTCAGGAGACAGGGGGCTAAAATTGTTTGTATCTTGACCGGCCATGGCCTCAAAGACCCTGAGCGGGCAATTAAAACCGTAAAACAGCCCAAGGTCATTAAAGCAGAATTGAAGGCGGTATTAAAAGAAATTGGGCATTGATGCAGCGTTTAGCGGATAGCGTTTAGAAAAACAAACCTATACGCTATACGCTATACGCTAAGTGAGTTTAAATAATAAAAGAGTTTTGATAACTGCCGGGCCGACCTGTGTGGCGATAGACAGCGTAAGGGTGATTTCCAATATCGCAACCGGCCAGACCGGTATTTTATTAGCGAAAGAATTAAATCAAGCGGGCGCTAAGGTTACTTTGGTTTTAGGCCCGGCGGAGGAACACGTTCCTAAGGGGAAGATCAGTATAATCCGGTTCAGGTTTTTTGAGGAGTTGAGGCAGGCAGTAAAAAAAGAACTCAAGCAAAGATATTACGATATTATTGTCCACTCGGCCGCGGTTTCAGATTTTAAGCCAAAGCGTTTTATTAAGGGAAAGCTTGAATCAGAAAAATCCCGCGTGCTGGAATTATCTGTTCTGCCAAAAATAGTTAGGGAGATAAGGCGCGCGGCTCCTTCGGCGGAATTAGTAATGTTTAAATTAGAGCCTTGCGCCGTGGATGCCGAATTGATGCGCCGGGCAAGGAATGCCCTTAGTGAGGCAGGAGCGGATTTAATTGTGGCAAACAGAATAAGCCCGCGCTATAGGGCCTATATTCTGGATAAACATACCAAATACGCCCAGGCCAATTCCAGGCAGGCATTGGCCCGCGGCCTGGTGAGGGTATTGAGAGATTGTAAAGGAAGATGAAATATATCATTTTAGTCGGCGACGGGATGTGCGATTATCCTATTGCCGAATTGGATAACAAGACGCCGCTAGAGTATGCCCGGAC
>SCPY01000233.1 GCA_004299495.1 bacterium
CAGGGGTTTATCTCTCGGTAAGCCTAATCTTTCCCGGATAAAATCATGAAGCACGCTCACAGAATCTGTCTCAATCATCCCCACCAGCTTGTCAATGCCATCAATACCGGTTGACTCCCACATATTCGTCTCAAATGCCGTGCCTAATAATGCCTGTCCTCGGACATCCCTAACCACCTTAGGCACAGGATTTATCGGATATTTAGCAATGCCTCTGTTGGCAACTTCTATAAGCCTGGACTTACGCTCACCCGGATACTGAATCTGGGATATCTGCCTTAACTCGTGCAGGCTGGTATCATAAATCTGCGTTAACGCATCAACGGTAAATATGCCCACGGCGTTATTGATGTAATATGCTTTTTTGGGATTTATAGCCGTATCCCTAAGAGAGGGGTCTTCCGCGATTCTCAAACCATATATTCTATTCCCTATATCTAAGCGCTTAATAGCAGTTCCTCCGGATTGGCCCTCCGGCCTGCGGGACACTTCAATAAAAATACCCTTGTCTTCATCTATCATTAAACCAAGATTAACCATCCAGTCCTCATCCAGCCTGGCTGTGGTATTATCCACATTGCGGAAGAAAATATATTTTATGCCCTGCGGCCTTTCCGGAGTGGGTTGAATTAAATCCAGGATAAGTCCGTAAATAAATAATTGATGCAGGATGCCTCCGTGTCCGCGGGGTGCCGGGATTACCTTTCCGCCCACTTCAATCACCCTGCCCGCGCCTTCCGCTGCCATGCGCAGGCCATATTCATACGCGGCGCTGACGGCTTGCCGGTCTATCTCTCCGGTCTCATGATTAGTGAAAAATTTAGTGAATTCCTTCTGCAGAGCCGCTTGCACATCTTCCCACTTAGCATATACGCGCTTGCCCATTACCCCATAATACTTCATTATCTCCAGAAACTCTAACAACCCCTCGCGCCCCAGGTATTCAGTCATACGGCTGAAGTATTCTGAATTAGTGGCTAATATCGCCGGCAGCGATGCCCTTTGTATGTCCAGCCTGCTAATCAAAGCTGACTGCTCAACAAAGAAAAGGCTTAAGAAACTATGCCACCTGCCCCCGATATTCACCGCCGGCACAAGCGCCTTTCCGGGGATGACAACGTTTTCGCCGATTGCCGGAGCGGGGATGTATGGCACCTGGCCTGAGAAAATCAATTCTCTTAGGAAGGCCGGCAATTGTTTCATATCCATCCGGGTAGACGCTCCTCCAGCCAATATACAGGTAGCAACCAACCCTCTCCTTACGGCATCCATGGCAAGGCTGATATAATATCTTCTTTTCTCGGGGCCGATATTCTTTAATACAGGAATATCTCCACGCTCCACGCTGGCGACATTGCCTTTTACCGGCTCCTGCTTCAGTAGGCCTCTTGCGTAGAATGAGCCTAAAAATTTCTCCTCAAGGCCATAGCGCATTATGGTTGCCCTGATGAGGTAAGGATATAACTCGTTTAATATATCCTCTCTGTCTCTTTGGCGGTCAGCTATTACCATGCCCTTAGCGATATAAACCTCATGCTTTATGAACTTGGCGATTAACCTTAAAGGCACGTTCTGTTTCTGTATCAATACGGTCATAAACTCCAGGGGCAGATATATCCTGCCCTGATAGGATGCGCTTAAGATAAACTTGCTTGCCGACTGATACCAAACATAGAACGGCGGATAGTCAGGGATAAGATGCTCTTCAGGCAGGACTACCATTATTTCTGCGGAGGAAATTGCCTCTGCCGCTTCAGGCATGCCTTCATTGCGATAATAATCGCTGGCCTTTCCCACGAATGCCTGGACTACCTCATTTAAGGCAACCACGCGCCCTTCATGGAGAGCTTTTTCAATAACCCAGGATATCAGGTCCTCTTCCTCTCGCCAATCTATGCCGTCTGAGATAGGAGAAGACGAAGAGGCCTTGGTTATTTTTTCATTCGCGCTGAGGCCGGAGAAGACGGGAGAAGACGATTCAAGGCTCACCGGAAGAGCGCATGTTACCTTGCGCGAATTAATGACGTCTTCAATAGTTACTGTATAAGGTGCATCTAAGGGACAACTATTCTCAGCCCTAAGTATTTCTTCAGCTTCATCACTAGTAATATCACTACCGCTCTCCGTTTTATCTCCAACATGACTTATCTCTAAAAGAAGTGTTTCATTTAGATTCTCAATACTCGATGCTCTCTCAATTATTTTTGGCACTGCCTCTTTCAATCTTACATCACTATAGCTTTTATCCCTTGCCTGCTTAAACCATTCCGGAATAAGTTTTGCTGCTCCTAAAGATTTTTTGAAACCTTCTGGCGTACTGCCAAATTTTAAAATTGCATCTTTTCCGTAGTACAGCATTTCATAAGGATTAACTGATTGTAACTTTACGGCTGACTCTTCCAATGCTTGTAAATTTTGTTCAAACCAATCTAATCTGTTTTGCGAAACCCGAGCAGCTAAAGGCACGCCGTATTGAATAGTAGAGCAGGCAGGAATATCGGCATCCCGTCTAATTCTTAAGGCTAAATCTACGACCAGATTGATTGCTCGTAGTCTCTTTTCTTCGCTAAAATGTGTTTCGATAGCTTCTTTTGCTGCCGGAGCAGCGTGTTTTACTAAATGTTCTGTGGTTATCCCTTTTTGTTTTAAAACTCGAATAACTGGGAAGAACATTGGTGAATTCAATAAAAACAGCTTCTCTTCAGCTCTTCTTACTAGTATCTCTCTTGTTTTTGCTACCATCCCAATTATTGCTGATATTAATAGTGGTGCAACTATCCCTAAGAATATCCCTATAATTGGGACAATCAATAAACAACTTATTGAGAAAATAATCGGTTGCGCTAAGATATAACTATCTAATCCACCTGTAGAATTCGTCCCACCCAAACAGCCAGTTAAGAACAACACAGTGGGAGCAAGTAAGGTTACAATGTAAGATATTAAAGATGTTGATTTAAACTGTTTAGTAACATCTTCACGATGCCAAATTCTAAATCCTTCTCCTCGGAATTCATTTTCTGAATGGGAACGCTTGAATTTAGAAGTAGCGCCAATGTCGTGGGATAAGCTGATGCTTCTTTCGGTAGGATTATCATAAGCAGGATAATATGTACTCAAGGCAATACCTTCTTCTCCCTGGTTATCTACATAAGTCGTGGCTAAGAATCTTCTAAATGGGCCTGCCCGGATACGACCTGCTTTGGCTAAATATTCAAGGTACTCAGCCATCTTATTCTCACTAATCGACCTTAAGTAATATACCGCCGCCCTAACCTCTTCAGCATCATCAGTTACTGTTGTTACTTGCGTACCATGCCAATTGATCCGTTCTATTTCTGATTTTGTTTCTTCTTTTGTAGGCATCCCTTGACTTGGGATGGGGCGGGCAGTATCTTCTTTTCTCCATATTCGCTTAAATAAACCTATTACAAAATCTATTACAAAATAATAAATCACAAATCCAGCTAATATACCTAAAACACCTCCTAAGCCAAATGATGTAAAACTGAAATACTTCCCAAGATAAATCACGCCTATACCAATACCTATTGAGATTGTAAGACGTAACAAATCCACAAATGTCAAATATAAAATAGCTCCGATTCCATATATTATGCCTTTACTATATTTTTCTTCCTTTATGCCGGCAATAATCACTGCCGCTGCAAACGCGCCAGCCGCCAGCCAGCTAAAAGGCGAAGGAATGACAATAATAAAGTTATGGATAATAAATGCTAACACTGCTCCGCCAAAAATGGATCCGGAAACCATGGGCCGGGAATATCCATTCTTCATAAACGGACCGAAGATAAGAGCAAAAGCCATAGCATGGAAAAAGATATTCGCCGCCACCCCAAAAGGATGGAGCGGCGCAAAATGTAAAATAACCAGCAGGATAGTGCCTAAAACCGTAGCCGGCCTATATAGTTTACGTAATCCTTCAAAAGAATGTATCGCGTATCTGGTTTCTTTTTTGCCGCGGGAGAAAATACCTGTTATGCCCTTTAGCGCGTCATTCGCTTTATGGCTGCCTATGGCAATCAGCGGCACGAAGGTGAGGACCGCGCTCCAGAACCTTCTTTCATATGCTAACCATCCTCTCGCTAACCCCTTACGCGCAACTTTATCTCCTACTGCTCCTGAACTGATGGCCTGGGTATATATATACTGCAGGTTAATAAAGAAAAACGGAATTGCCAAGGCCTTAAAAGGCGTAAATAGCAGGAAGAAGGCAACAGTGAAAATTAAGATATTATAAAGCGGAATGAGCTGGTTCGTGGGATAGAAGTCATAATTCAAAAGCAGGCCTAATTTCTCAGTGGCATGTAATAGGGCGCTCTTTACCACTTTTCTAAAGCGTAAAGACATCAAGGCATCAATTACCGGTCCGTCAAACCGGTTATTAAAGCTGGTCATAGCATGCTGAGTCTTTTCTCTGGGCCTGCCCAAGCTGACTCTTCCGCTGTAATTAAACCTGTATCCCTTTAAAAGGACTTCCTCTCCGGTAGTAGTATCTTCTATAATGCTGGTATAAGCACCAGTGCCTCTTAAAGCCTTGACACGGTACATACCCATACCGTAGTTACTGTGTTCGCTGACTATTGCCTCAGCCGGAACAATCCTTGTGTTCCAGTTATCCTCTGCCATATTCTGGTCAGCGGCAGTAGGGGTGATATCATGGTCCCACTGCTCCAGCTGCACATTCAATCCTCCCAAACGCTGATCCTGATGGAACTGATAAACATCAAACGGCAGAAGGAAAGAGGTTGCCGGCAGAAGCGCGTTAAAATAATCCAAATAAAATACTACCCCCGGATCATCGCTTCCGTCATCAACATAAGGAAAGCCAAAAGCCCAGGCGCGCAGCTTGCAGAGTTTAAACTGAACATGCTCTCCATCGCTTTGATTCTTGTCAATAATGCTGCCTAATGCATTTTTGTCGTTATATCCCCAAGGATGCTCTGGATCGTTAATAAAATCATCTGTGAGTATCTTGCTTGAAACTTTGGTTTGCGGGGTATTATAATTATAATAATATACGAATCGCAGATACTTCTTCATCTCATCATCTGAGGGCTCATGCCCCAGTTTAATCCTTAACAGCACTTTATAAGTTAAATACGCGGAATCAAAAACCGTCTTCAGCGTCCTGTAAGGAGACCAGGTGTAATAAACCACCCATTCTTTGATGATCCTGGCCTCAATGCCTGCCCGGTTCCCAGAGATAGCGCTGATATCATCTACAGTTTGCGCAAAGGAGAGCTCAGGATTAGATAATTTGTCTCTTAAAGCTAACAAATGCGGGTCACTGTTTATATCTCTGCCGGATAAATTCTGGATTAAATCTGTAATGTATATCTTCCAGCCGTCGCCATACTTCTCCTTAATCATGGTAAAAGTAGGCTTTTGTAATTTCACTTCGCCATGTCCGGGATCCGGGCTTGGCTCCAGAATATCCAACTCTTTGGCGGTGGGTAAAACAGAAGTGCTGGCATCGGTGATAAAGAATGCCAGCCGTTTCAGATCCGTTAAAGCTAATTGTTTTTCAATGATCTGTGCTATGCCCTGCTTTCTATAGATTCTTACCTTGTTAAAGAACTCTGCCAGAATCAGTTTTGCCATCCAGTTGCTCAACTCCGGCAGTGAGCCGCTATTTAATACCGCAAGGAGTTGGCTAGATTCTTCGGAAGTGACATAAACCGGATGAGCGCGCAATGTCCCTTCTACTACCACCTCTTTATATATCTGTCTTAAATAGGCATCGTCCCTTAAATACCGCAATATATCCCCATCTCTTCTGACGTCCTCATAGGACTTATAATAATGCCATTCTTCAGCCCTGTCCCTGGCCTGCGCTGCCGCCTCTATGTGCAAATGCCACCAGGTGCGCAGTGCCATACGCATTGTAACGGCAAAGACCAAAATGGATAAAAGCGTGCTCATCAGAACCGCCGGCATAGTGCCTAAAGAATAGATTGTAGACACAACCGCCATAGCTATATTTGAAGCTAACCACCAGCCCAGATATGCCCGGAAGAAACGCTTCTTCTGCCTGATTTCATCTTGAGTTAAATTTCCGCGGTAATCTTTTCTGCTGCGCCAGATTTCCCAGGCCAGGCCCGGCAAAATAATCAGATGAAATCTCAGGTAACGGAATACTTTGTTTCTGGCAATGGGGTATCTGATAATATCTAACCCTCTTCTTCTATACTCAACATTCTCCAGATAATCCTTTATCGGCTGGATTATAGACGCGATGTGTGTACGTATTTCCTCTGTTCCGTTTACGTTTGTTGTTTCTCTCCAGGTAACGCCAGTTACGAAACGCTGCCACAATTCCATAATACCTATATCTATCCTTGTAAATATCCTGACGCTGCGGCCATCTGCATCAGGAGCCTCGGCAAAAGGATCCCTTCCGGCATCCAGGCGGGATTCAATGTAATCCTTCAACTTATCTTCTACTAATGCATAGCCGCCATCTTCAATAGACCGATAACCGCTGCCGTAATCCGCGGTCCTTTGCGCCTCTACCGTAACGATGATGGCCATCAATCTTAAAATCGGACGGATTATTACTTCTTTGATGGTTTGATTTGGCAGAGCTTCAATCTGGTCCCTGGCAGAGGTCCCTATCGGGCCGTAGAATAATTCCTTTAACTGAGCTACATTGCCCCTTCTGCCATCATATAAATCCTGCAGATATTGCAGAATTTTATCGGTCATTACCAGCGTGAGGTTGGGGTTCATCCTGTAAATCATCTGGCGCACTTCCGGCCTGATGCTGGTTGGCGCTTCCGGAGAAACTGTGCCGGCCGGAATATCCCTGCTAGTCCGGATATTGCGGTAATGAAGTAGATATAAAAAGTAAACCGTAACAAGCAAGAATATCGGCATAAGCAAAGTAACCAAGCTAACGGTAATACCCACCACTACGACCAACGGCCTTAAAGTTCCCCTCTCAAACGGCTCCAGATAAAGGTTATAAGTCAGGCTATTCTTATAATCCTCGGTAAGCAGTATTTTGAAGTATTCACCAATTGCGCCCAATCCTTTTCCTCTGTAATCTTCCCAGATATGCGGATTAAACCGGTTATCTTTCCTAAAGATTTTCTCGCCGTTAAAGAAGAATGCCCCGCCTCTTTGTGCAAATGCTTCCGCTTCTTCTTTAGAAAGAAGGAGAATACCCGTATCAACGGCTTCTTTTCCGTCAACAAATTCCCTGACACCGTGCCTTATATGTCTCCAACGGCTTGCGCCAGTTAAGTCCTCTTGATCATAAATCCACATTTCTCCGGGCCTATCTTTAACAAATACCGTTAAGTGTTTATAAAGCGGCCTTTCCGTGCCATCAGGGAAAACCATCTTGGCTTCTTTGGGCAATACTATTTCGTCATAATATAATTTAGTAATATCGTATACCTGTCCCTCTGACAATTCTCCCATTCCCGGCTTAAGATACCAATAAGGAGCTTTATCTAACTGATAATGCATTCTTCCATCGAGATGCAGGCCAATCTCTTT
>SCPY01000234.1 GCA_004299495.1 bacterium
GGCGTGCCTTAAGGGAAGTTTTTAATACGGAAGTCTACATAGTAGGAGAGCATTTTACGGTGCCTATAAAGAACCGCTATTTCAGCCCGCGGCAGGTAGGCCAGGACCGCCTGGTGTGCGCTTATATGGCGATGAGGCTTTACGGAGCTCCGGTGATTAGCGTGGATTTGGGAACCGCGATTACCCTGGATATTGTCTCAAAGGACAAGGCGTATTTAGGAGGGATTATTCTTCCCGGATTAGGCCTTTCCTTGTCAGCGCTTACCGCGCATACGGCATTATTGCCGAAAGTGGCTCCGGACAGAGCAAAGTCATTGATTGGAAGGAATACCCGCCAAAGCATGCTTTCGGGGATAACCTTTGGTTTTGGGAGTATGGTAGACGGGCTGATAGAAAGATTAAAGAAGGAGCTCAAGGGAAGCCCAAAGGCCGTGATGACCGGAGGAGACAGTTTGCTGTTAGAGCCATACTGCGGGAAAGTGGATTATTTTCAGCCGGATTTGATTTTAAAAGGAATGGCGCGACTAACCAGAAATTTTTTAAAAAACACTTGACAAGAAAATTTTTTTACCTATAATTAGCACTCTGGAATATAGAGTGCTAATTAAACAATACCTGCCAAAATCTATGGCGGGGTTAATTCGCCCCGCCGGCGGCGGGGCTCATTAAGGAGGTGTGGGTATGAACGTGCAGCCGTTAGCTGACCGTGTGGTCATCAAGCCGCTTGAGGCGGAAAGCAAGACTAAGGGGGGGATTGTCCTTCCGGATACCGCTAAGGAGAAGCCCCAGGAAGGTAAGGTTGTCGCTGTGGGTAAAGGTAAGGTTTCAGACGCGGGCCATCTTCAGCCGCTTGAGGTAAAGGTGGGCGACAAAGTTCTCTACGGAAAATATTCCGGAAGCGAAATTACCACCAAAGAAGGCGAAGAGCTTTTGATTATGCGGGAAGAAGATATTTTGGCGATTCTGAAATAATTGACGAGGAGGATATAAATGGCAAAACAGTTGATATTCAGCGAAGAAGCCAGGCGCCAGATTTTAAGCGGGGTTGAACAATTGGCGCGGGCGGTAAAAGTAACCCTTGGCCCCAAGGGAAGAAATGTGGTAATTGACAAGAAGTTTGGTTCACCTACCATCACCAAGGATGGCGTGTCGGTGGCTAAAGAGATTGAGCTTGAGGACCCTTATCAGAATATGGGCGCGCAGATGGTCAAAGAGGTAGCCGAAAAAACCTCTGACAGCGCTGGCGACGGAACCACCACCGCCACGGTTTTGGCTGAGGCGATATACCGCGAAGGTTTAAAGAATGTTACTGCCGGAGCGAATCCCATGGCCTTAAAGCGCGGGATTGAGAAGGCGGTAGAAAAGGTGGTTGAGGAGCTGAAGAAGCTTTCCACTCCCATTAAAGACAAGAAGGAAGTGGCTCAGGTTGCATCCATCGCCGCCAACTGCGACACCGCGATAGGAGATTTGATTGCCGAGGCAATGGATAAGGTGGGCAAGGACGGCGTTATTACCGTGGAAGAGGCAAAGTCAATGGCAACCACCTTAGAGGTGGTTGAGGGCATGCAGTTTGACCAGGGATATCTTTCTCCTTATTTTGTCACTGACGCGGAAAGAATGGAGGTTATTCTGGAAGATCCTTATATCTTGATCCACGAGAAAAAGATTTCTTCCTTAAAAGACCTGCTTCCTTTATTGGAGAAAATTGCCCGTACCGGGAAGCCATTGCTTATTATCGCCGAAGAGGTTGAAGGCGAGGCGTTGGCAACTTTGGTGGTAAATAAAATCCGCGGGACCTTGCAGTGCGCATCGGTAAAGGCCCCGGGTTACGGTGACAGGCGAAAAGCAATGTTAGAAGATATCGCCGTGCTCACCGGAGGGAAGGCTTTGACTGAAGACTTAGGCATAAAGCTTGAGAATGTGGATGTTGATGATTTGGGAAGGGCTAAAAGAGTAAAGATTGACAAAGAGAACACCACTATCGTTGAAGGAGCGGGAAAGACCCAGACTATCAACGGCAGGATTGCCCAGATCAAAAAGCAGATAGAGGGCACCGATTCTGATTATGACCGGGAAAAGCTCCAGGAGCGCCTGGCAAAGTTAGCCGGTGGTGTCGCGGTCATCAATGTGGGAGCGGCGACCGAAACCGAAATGAAGGAGAAAAAGGCGAGAGTGGAAGACGCACTCCACGCAACCCGCGCCGCGGTTGAAGAAGGGATTATCCCCGGAGGCGGAGTGGGTTTGCTGCGCTGTATCGTTTCGCTGGATAAGGTCAAAGGCGAAGATGACGAAAGAATCGGAATGGATATTGTCAAGCGCGCGCTTGAAGAGCCGATTCGCCAGCTTACCTTTAACGCCGGATTAGAAGGTTCGGTGATAGTGCAAAGAGTAAAGCAAGAGAAGTCCAATATCGGTTTTAATGTTGCCAGCGGAGAATATACGGATATGGTAGAGGCGGGGGTCATTGACCCGACCAAGGTTACCCGTACCGCTCTGCAGAATGCCGCAAGTATTGCCGCGCTTCTTCTGACTACCGAGGCCCTCATCGCGGATAGGCCGGAGAAGGATAAGCCCGCAATGCCTCCAATGCCTCCTCACGGCGGCGGCGGTGGATACGGCGATATGTATTAAACAATTAACAAGTAATCTGCGCCGGAGGAGGGGCAGCACATTGTGCTGCCCCTCCTATTAAGAAGGCCCTGACGGAAAAAATCAGGGCCTTTTTTTATGGATATGTTATAATCGTATCGTATGTTCTCCTATATAATCAGAAGATTATTGGGAATGGCTCCCTTGCTATTTGGAATTATCACTATTTCATTTATAGTGATTCATCTTGCCCCGGGAAAGCCCACCGCGCTGCAAGAGGCGATGAACCCAAAAGTTTCTCAAGAGGCAAGAGCGCGCCTGGAAAAGCTCTATGGCCTGGATAAGCCGCTTCATCAGCAATATCTGGACTGGGCGGGGAAGGTGATTGCATTTGATTTTGGCGCTTCCTTTGTAGATGGCCGGCCGGTAACCCGTAAGATTTTTGAACGCCTGCCGCTTACCTTGTGTATCAATAGTATTTCGCTTATCCTCATCCTTTTTCTCGGTATTTGTATCGGTATTAAATGCGCTAAAGCCCCCGGCTCTCTCTATGACCACGGCATGACCGCGCTTCTTTTTACCGGTTTTGCTATGCCGGGGTTCTGGATGAGCCTGCTTTTAATGAACCTCTTTGG
>SCPY01000235.1 GCA_004299495.1 bacterium
GGCAAAAAGAAAAGAAGGCGCGATTGCCGCGGATATGGTTTCATCGGCGCTTCTTACTATTGCCCAGCTCAATAAGGTTAAGGCTGGAGCAATTTTAGCGGTAAGCGATAATGTGATTACCGGCGAGATGGGTTTTATGAATCCGCTTTATTATATGGCGGAAACTAAATTGATTGAGATTGCCCTTGAGACGGTAAAAAGATTAGAGGGAAAATGAAATTCTCTCCGCTTTTCTGGCCGGTAAAGCTTAAAGGCGATACGATTTATATCCTTGACGAGACCTTACTGCCGCATAAATTGGCTTATATAAAAGCCGCGACCTGCCGGGAGGCGGCAAAGGCAATCAAAGAAATGAAGACGCGCGCCTTTGGCCAGGTATCCCTGGTTTTCTATACTTTTTTGCTTGTCCTAAAACAGAATAAGGGTAGTAAAAATATATTTAAAGTCCTGCAAAAAACCGCAGGTACCATTAATGCCACACGTCCGACCCTGCCTTTTAAGTTACTCACCGATCTGGTCTTGGGCTGGGCAAGGGAGGGAGGCCTGGAAAATAAGATAAGCGGATTTCTGGAGCTCCTAAAGGCAAAACGTATCCAGCGGGCTGAGGAAGTAAGCAAATTTATCCGGGATAAGGAGGCGATCTTAACCCATTGTAATGTAAGCGGTGAGCTCCCTTTAATCGCGGAGTTCTGCCAAAGGCAAGGTAAGCGTATAGAATTTTACGTTACCGAAACGCGGCCTTATTTGCAGGGAAGCCGCCTGACCGCCTGGGAGCTCAAGCGCGCGGGTTTTCCGGTAACCTTAATGACCGACGGAATGGTTGCTAGTATTATGGCGCAGGGAAAAATTACGAAAGTCATTGTGGGCGCGGACCAGTTAGCGCAAAACGGAGATATCGCCAATAAAATCGGCACCTATCAGATTGCCCTGGTGGCTAAGCACTTCAAGGTTCCCTTTTATGTGCTTTGTCCTCCAGCATCAAAGGCAAAGACCGGGAAGGATATCCCAATCGAAATACGCCCGGATAAAGAATTATTAGAATACCAGGGCATTCGCCTTGCCCCTTACGGAGTAAAAGGCCATTATCCGGCTTTTGACATAACCCCTAACCGCTTAATTACCAGGCATTTTAATTTGAACTTACAAAGATGATTTTCGGAAAAGAAAAAGCCCTGCGCGATGAGATAATCAATATTGGGAAAAAACTTTATGACTTGCGCCTGGTGGTTGGCCGCTCCGGAAACTTAAGCGCGCGTTTAGATGAAAGCGCTATACTCATTACTGCCACAGGCTCGAGCCTGGGCAATTTGCCCTCTGATGATATTATCAGAGTTGACTTAAAGAACGCGGATGACCTGAATAACAAGCGCCTGACTACCGAATTTCCCCTGCACCGTTTGGCCTATGAGAATTTTCCGCATAAAGCCATTATCCATTGCCACCCTACCCTTATCAACGCCTATTTCGCCGTTTGCCCGGAATTAAAAACTTTAACCTTTGAGAGTAAGCTTTATTTGGGAAATATCCCTGTGGTTGAGCAGGATACCCCCGCTATTACCAAGCCGGAGTTAATAATTGAGGCGTTGAAGGCCAGCAATCTGGTGGTAGCCAAGAATCATGGGGTTGTTTCTGCGGCGGATAAATTTAGCGATTGCCTTTATATGATTGAAACCCTAGAGGAGGCAGTGAAGGTTGCGGCGACTGCCCGGATGTTTAAGAAAGATGTTCTGGATGATTTGGATAAAGCGCTTAAGGAAAGCCTGGGCCAAGACGCCGCTTATTTGATGTTTTCGGATGAGCATATTCGGAAAATAGTGGATTTGGTAAACCGCGATGAGTTTATCGCCAAAAAAGGCCAGGAGCTGGACTTAACCCTAAAGCTGGCAATAAAATTAGATGGCCAGGGCAAGGCCTATAAATTCAACTTTGAAAAGGGCAAAATCGTTAAGTTGGACTTTGATGATGACGCGCCATTTGTGATTTCCGCGCCTGTTGACGCCTGGGAGCTTGTATTCCTGGGAAAGCTTGACCCCTTTGTGGCCACGATGCAGGGAAAGATGAAATTAAAGGGCGAGCTGGGCAAGCTCTCTCGCTGGTATGTCCCCTTTAGCCGGCTGTTTGAATTATTCAAGCAGGTAAGGATAAAATGAAGCAGGCAATAATTAATCCCGCGAATGGCGAGGTGATTACTGAGGTTGCGGTGGCTTCGCCGAAAGAGGTGGAGTCGGCAATAAGCGCGGCGAGGAGTGCCTTTGACGCGGGGCCTTGGCCGAAGTTTTCGCTTCAAGAGCGAAAAGAGCTTCTCTTAAAAATATCGCGAGGCATCTTAGATAAAGCGCAAGGCCTGGCCAAGCTTGAGACGTTAAATACCGGAAAGCCCATCAAGGAATCAACCTTTATGGATATCCCCTCAAGCGCCAAGACCTTTGAGTTTTTCGCCAATAATTTAGAAAAATATCTCAAAGACGAAACCTTGGAATTGGAAAACGCCAGAAGCCGCTCTGTGCGCCAGCCCTATGGAGTTGCGGTTTTGATTGTGCCCTGGAATTATCCTTTGCTTATTGCCTGTTGGAAATTGGCGCAGGCGCTTGCCGCTGGGAATACAGTTGTGCTAAAGCCCTCCAGCCTCACCCCTTTAACGGTTTTAGAATTAGCCAAGATTATCTCCGAGGCAGGTTTTCCCCAAGGCGTAGTAAACATAATTAATGGAAGCGGCGAGGCAATCGGCGAACAATTATGCGCAGATAAGAGGGTAGATTTGATTTCTTTTACCGGAAGTTCCGAGGTGGGAAAAAAGATTATCGGCTACGCCTCAAATAATGTGAAAAAGTTGATTATGGAATTAGGCGGAAAATCGGCGAGCATAATCTTCAAAGACGCGGATTTTGAGGCGGCGGTAAACGGCTCTTTGTGTTCCATATTTTTAAATCAGGGCCAGATGTGCGCGGCAATGTCGCGGATTTTTGTGGAAGACGATATTTATGATAAATTTTTAGAAGATTTTACAGCGAAGAGCAGGCGGATAAAATTAGGAGACGGTTTAAATTATGAAACCCAGATGGGGCCTTTGATTAGTGAGGCCCAGCGCGAAAAAGTGATTAGCTGTGTAGAAAAGGCAAAGAAAGAAGGCGCAAGGTTAGTTTGCGGAGGAAAAATACCGGACAGCCCGGAAATAAAAAAAGGATTTTTCTTTGAACCGGCCATATTTACCGAGGCTGCAGAGAGGATGTCTATTTTCCAGGAAGAGGTTTTCGGTCCGGTGGTTTGTATAAATAAATTCTCGGATTTGGAGGAGGTAGTAAAGTTAGCTAATGCCACGGACTTCGCTCTGGCAGGTTCAATCTGGACGCAGGATGTTTCTCTGGCGCAGGATTTAGCCGGTAAGATCAACTCCGGGATCAACTGGATTAATACCTACGGAATGTTTTATAATGAAGTCTCTTATGGCGGATTTAAACAAAGCGGCTTTGGAAGGGAGTTGGGCAGAGAGGGGCTATTAGAATATAGCCGGTTTAAAAGTATAGTTATTGACCAAACCAAAGACGCGAAGCCGCTGGTGAATTACTGGTATGGGTTTTAAAAATGGAGGTAACGATATGGACTGGGGAATGCGTAATCGCTTAAATCAGGTAATTCCCGCGGACGGGAAATGTTTTTTTATGCCTATTGACCACGGTTATTTTCAGGGGCCGACGCGCTGCCTGGAAAAGCCCGGAGAGACCGTGAAGCCCCTGCTTGCCTATTGCGACGCCCTTTTTGTAACCCGGGGAGTCCTGCGTTCGGCGATTGACCCTGCGAACACTAAGCCGATTATCTTGCGGGTTTCCGGAGGCACAAGCATGGCGGGTAAAGATTTAGCCAATGAAGGCCTTACCACTTCTATTGAGGAGATCATTCGGCTGAATGCCGCGGCAGTGGGTATTTCGGTCTTTGTGGGAAGCGATTATGAACATCAGACGCTGATGAATTTATCCAGGTTAGTCAATGACTGCGAAAATTACGGCATTCCGGTAATGGCAGTAACCGCGGTGGGCAAGGAATTGGAAAAGCGCGATGCCCGTTATCTGGGTTTGGCTTGCCGGATTTGCGCGGAATTAGGCGCGCGGATAGTCAAGACCTATTGGTGCGAAAAGGATTTTGAAAAAGTGGTGCAGGGTTGCCCTGTTCCGGTGGTGATGGCAGGCGGGCCCAAATGCGAAAACGAGAAGGAAGTCTTTGAGTTTGTTTACGACGGAATACAAAAAGGATCCATAGGCATAAATTTAGGAAGGAATGTCTGGCAGAGCCCGTATCCGGTGGCAATGGCAAAGG
>SCPY01000236.1 GCA_004299495.1 bacterium
TTCAGCTCCCCTTCAGGCGGATAGGCTACAGGGAAGCCGTAACTAAGCACGGCTCGGATAAGCCGGATTTACGCGGCCAGGGCGAGCAGTTTGCCTTTTGCTGGGTAACCGAATTTCCCCTGTTTAAATTTAATCAGGATGAAAAGCGCTGGGAATCCGAGCACCATCCTTTTACGGCGCCTAACGAAGAAGATATCCCGCTTCTTGATAAAGACGAGTTGTCCCCGGTGAGGTCGCGCTCTTACGACTTAGTGCTTAACGGCCAGGAAATCGCCTCCGGCTCAATACGAATCCACAGTCAGGATTTACAAAACAGGATTTTTCAAATCCTTGGCCTTGGGGCGCTGGAGATTAAGTCAAAATTCGGTTTTCTCACCGAAGCATTCAGCTATGGCGCGCCCGCGCATGGCGGGATTGCCTTTGGGCTTGACCGGCTTCTTGCCATAATCACGGGAGCGGCTTCCATACGGGAGGTGATTGCTTTTCCTAAAACACAGAAAGGCGCCTGCCTGATGACCGGCGCCCCGGGAGAAGTAACGGAAAAACAGTTAAATGAATTAAACCTAACCTATAAAAAGAGGAGGGAAGAGCAATGAAAAAGTTTTTAATCTTACTGGTAGCGCTATTCTCAAGCGGATGCTTAGTAAGGAGCTATTCGGTAGTAAAGGATAGGGTTGATCAGGATGTAACCGGAAATCAGGGATATATCAGCGGCTCCGCCCCCGCGGGTGCCGAGCAGCCAAAAAAATTCACCCGGCGCGCGACAAAGGTTTATGAAATTGAATTGAGAAGCCCGTTAAAATTTGAGCGGCTGAAGACTCCCCCCGATCAGGCAGAAGGGAAAAAAGACATTTCGCAGGAAGGATATCAGGAGGGCGAGGTTGCCGGCAGTGAATACCCGCTATCGGAACAGCCGGAGGGAATGCTTCCTGAAACGCAAGGAGGCCAATTTGAATCCTATGTAGTGCAAAAGAACGATACGCTTCAAAAAATCTCCACTAAATTCTACGGAACTACCAAAAAGTGGATGAAAATTTTTGAGGCGAATAAAGACAAGCTTAAAAGCCCGGACAGGGTGCGCCCCGGGCAGGAGATAAGGATTCCAAAGGAATAGCTACTACGAGGCTGAGCCTCGTTACTCGTTATGCGAGGCTCGGCCTCTACTACTCTGATACCGTATGGAAAAACTGATTAAACTAAATAATATTGCCGAAGCTCAGGCCCTTTTCGGCTTAAGGGACGAGAACCTTTTTTTTCTGGAAGAAGCCTTAGGCGTAACCATAACCCTGCGCGCGGAAACACTGAAGATATCGGGAGAGGGTAAACTTCTTAAAAAAGCCCTGCCCTTCATAGAGCATATCTTAGGCGATATCCGCCAGGGAAAGGCCTTTGACAAAGAGAAGATTAAAGAGCTCATCCCTTCCTTTAAGGAGCAAAGGAAGAATCCCGGTCCGGAAGAAGAAAAGTTAGACATCGGCTTTTCCTTCAAGGGAAAAACCATCGGCCCTAAAACACGCGGCCAGCAGGAATATATCCAGGCAATCAAGGAATACGATATAGTTTTTGCCGTCGGCCCCGCTGGTACCGGAAAGACCTACCTGGCTATGGCAATGGCGGTTGAGGCCTTAAGAAAAGGATACGTGCGCAGGATCATACTTACCCGCCCGGCGCTGGAAGCGGGAGAATCCCTGGGATACCTTCCGGGAACCTTATATGAAAAAATACTGCCCTACCTCAGGCCACTCTATGACGCCCTCTACGACATGATGGAGGCCAAACAAATAGAACAGTATATTGAAGTAGGCACTATTGAGGTTGCCCCGCTTGCCTTTATGCGCGGCAGGACGCTCAACGACGCCTTCGTTATTCTGGACGAAGCCCAAAACTGCACCGTTGAGCAGTTAAAGATGTTTCTTACCCGCCTGGGCTTTGATTCCAAAACGGTAATTACCGGAGACATCACCCAGTCCGACCTCCCCGGAGGAAAACCCTCGGGGCTCCTGCTTGCCTTGGACATTTTAAAGCCTGTCACCGGCATAAAATTCGCGCGTTTTAGCGGCAAAGACGTGGTAAGGCACGAGCTGGTCCAGCGCATAATTGAGGCATATGAAAAATCATCCGCGAAGACAGCTTGAGGCGTCAACCCGCAAAAAGAATATCCCGCCGCTCACCAAAATCCTAAACCATCTAAACCTGCTCTACGCGGCTATCGGCTCACTCCTGCTTGTATGTTTAAGCGCCCTCTTAAATATGCATATCCTAACGGGTTTTCTTTTCATTATCTTCTTGTTATATTTCCTCTTCTCTCAAGAGCGTATTGCCGGCATCGGGACAAATAAAAGGCAAAACGCCCTTATTCTTTCGCTCCTGTTAATTATCTTTATCGCCGCCTCCAAGAATATCCTCTATTTTAATAAACCTGAGGCCTATATACCGGTAACAGGCCTGGTTATGCTGGTTACCATACTTTACAATAATCTTACCCTGTCTTTGGCCTTTTGCGCGCTGGCATCTTATGTCGCGGGCTCGCTTTCCGGAGGCTCGCTTTACTTAAGCCAGATATTTTTTATCAGCGGCCTTACCGCGGCGATTATGCTTCTGCGCCTTAGCCGCAGGATCCGCATACTGGCAGCCGGGCTATGCGCGGGAGGAGCGCAGGCGCTGCTTTACTGGCTTACTTTTAGCCCCAGAAGCATAGATGAGCTTCTGCCGAATCTTTATAGTGGATTTATCTGCGCGGTAGTGGTAGCCGGAATCCTGCCTGCCATAGAGAACTTCTTTGGCATAGTCACCAATATCAGCTTATTGGAATTATCCGATTTTAACCACCCCCTGCTTAAAAGGATGATTCTGGAGGCCCCCGGCACCTATCACCACAGCTTAATCGTGGGCAACCTGGCGGAGAGCGCGGCGGAGGCGGTGGGAGCAAACCCTCTCCTGGCGCGTATCGGGGCATATTATCACGACATCGGCAAACTTACCCAGCCGGAATATTTCATAGAAAACCAGAAAGTCGCCAGCAAACACGCGCACTTAAGCCCGTCAATGAGCAAGACTATCATTATGCATCATGTCAAGGAAGGGCTCGCTCTGGCAAAGCAATACCGCCTGAAGCCGGCGATAATTGATTTTATCATTCAGCACCACGGAACCAGCCTGGTTTATTATTTCTACCGCAAAGCGCTTGAGGGGATAGAGCAGGATGAAAAAGTTTACGAAGAAGGATTCCGCTATCCCGGGCCGCGGCCTTCCTCAAGAGAGACGGCGATTGTCCTTCTGGCGGATTCTGTGGAGGCGGCGACACGGGTAATCCCGGAGCCGCAGGCCGCTAAAATTGACGAAGTGGTGCGTAAGATAATCAATAATAAATTTATAGACGGACAGCTGGAAGATTGCGAACTCACTCTTAAAGACCTGGAGAATATAGCAAAGGTCTTTATACGTAACTTAAGCGCGCTCTATCATGGCAGAATTCAATACCCCCAGGACCAAGCAAGAGAACATCAGCATAAACAACCGCTCAAGGGCGCGGCTCCCCTTTAGCCAGGACAGGATAAAGAGGGATATCCTAAGGGCCCTTAAACTGCTTAAAAAGCCGCGCTCCCGCGGGCCGTTAGGCGTTGTTTTCCTAAACGACAAAGAGATCAGGGAGTTAAACAGAAAATATCTAAACCACGACAGGCCTACCGACGTCCTGGCCTTTGATTACCGGGCGCTCGGCTCCGAGCTGGCCATATCTCTTGATACTGCCGAGCGTAACGCTAAGATTTACAATACCTCGCCGAAGGAAGAAATTATGCTCTACATAATTCACGGTATTTTACACCTTTACGGATACAACGATGCTACTGCGAAAGCAAGGAAAAGGATGTTTAAAAAGCAGAGCGCTATAATAAAAGCGGTGAGCGGTTAAATGCCTGTCCATAAAACAGAGGCGATTGTCCTAAAGACCTTTGATTTCAGGGAAACCTCGCTAATCGCCCATTTTTTTACCAAAGATTACGGCCGGATAAACGGCATACTCAAAGGCATCAGGAAAGACCCCAGGAAATTTGCCTCTACCCTGGAGCCTTTCTCGATAAACGAAATAATCTTTTATCCCAGCCGCTCCTCCGGCCTGCATCTTGTTTCGCAGTGCGACTTACGCGATAATTTCAATTCTGCCCGGGCGCGCCTGGAATCGGTGGCTTCGGCAAGCTATGCCGTTGACTTGATAAGCCGGCTTATGCCGGCGGAGGAAAAAAATGAAGATGCCTACCGCCTCGCGTGCTTCGCCCTGCAACAGATAAACAAGGGAGATGACAGCGAAAAGGTCCTGCGCATATTCATCATCAAGCTGTTAAAACTTATCGGATTTCAGCCAAGGTTAGACGGATGCGTGATGTGTAACAAAAACATCCTGGAGTCCGCCTATTTTAATATCAGGCGCGGAGGCCTGTTATGCCAGGCGTGCGCTTCGCATAGCGCCAATGACTCTACGGGCGTGCTCAAAGGCACCATTGCCTCTATAGCCCATATGGAGAAAAACAGAGGAGAGGATTCCCTGCGATTAGAACTGACGCCGCAAATCAAGAATGAGTTAGACGGCATTATCAGGAACTTTATGGAATTCCATTTGCAGATAAACCTTAAATCCCGCCAGCTTATAGAGGTTTTAAGTTAGAGGTGATTATATGAAAATTACAATCGTAGGGCCGGGCGCGATGGGCTGCCTGCTCGGCGCGTTTCTTTCCAGGAAAGGCCAGGAGGCCTGGCTCCTGGACAAAAACCCCCAGCGCTGCCAAAAAATCAAAGAGCAGGGAATAAAGGTTGAGGGTGTCTCAGGAAACTGGCAGGTACCCATAAACGCCTGCGTGGATCCTAAAGAAGCGGGCCCGCAAGACCTGGTGATCATCGCGGTAAAATCCTACGACACCAAGGACGCCGTCAGAAACATCAAACCGCTTCTTGGCGAGCACACCCTGGTGCTTTCCCTGCAAAACGGCCTGGGCAATACCGAGATCATCTCTGAAGTAGCCGGAAGCGAAAGGGCGCTGGGCGGTATCACCAATCTGGGCGCTACCCTGCTTGATACCGGATATGTGCGCCACGCCGGTAAAGGCGAAACCGTCATTGGGCGGGTTGACGGTAAAATCCCCGTAGGATTGCGCGCGATACGCGAGGTATTCAATAAAGCGGGAATTGAGACGCGCCTGACCAAAGACATAAAAGCCCTGCTCTGGTCCAAGCTGATTATAAACGTAGGGATAAATGCCCTTACCGCGGTTACCCGCCTTAATAACGGTCGGCTCACTGAGTTTGAGGCCACAAGGCGGATACTGCAGGATGCCGTGAATGAGGCAATCAGGGTAGCCAAGAAAAAGCGTATCAAGCTTATTTATGATGACCCTCTCTCAAAGGTGGAGGCGGTCTGCGAAGCCACAAGCCAAAACGTCTCAAGCATGCTTCAGGATGTTTTAAAACGCAAGAAAACAGAAATAGATTTTATTAACGGGGTAATCGTCAGGCAGGCCCAGGCGCTGGGCATTCCGGCGCCGGTAAACGCGGTATTAACTAATCTGGTTAAGGCAATTGAATCAAGCTACGAATTACAGGTAAGTAAATCCTGAATTTTAACTATATAGAGGTTTTGAGATTAAGCCTGAATATCATTTCATAGCCACCTGCGCTGTCAGCGGCACATTATATTTTGCTTCTAAGTCGTTTACCTGCTTTATCGTATCTTTTGTGAGCGGCTTCCTCATAGACCTTGATCATGTATTGGATTACTATCTGCATACCGGAATCAACCTGAGGGTAGTTAACTTTTTTCACTGGTGCAACAACCGTAAATTTGAATATCTCACTTTAATCTTTCATTCTTTTGAACTGCTTTTTATTTTATGGATTGTAATTTATATGTTTGGCCTGGGCAGTTTCTGGGTTGCCCTGGCAATCGGGTTCAGCCAGCACATGATTCTGGATTTATTCGGTAACGGCAAATTTTTAAAGACGCACTCCATTTATTTTCTTACCCTGCGCGCCGCAAAGGGGTTTCGTATTAAAGATTTTCTCCACTAAACATAAAATGATCACTAAAACCATTGCGCAGATTTTTCGCGATATCGCCAAAATCCTTGAGATTAAAGGCGAGAATGTCTTTAGAATCCGCGCCTATGAGAGGGCCGCGGCGAATGTGGAATCCTTAAGCGAGGATATCCAGGACCTGATAAACGATGGCTCGCTTACCGATATTCCGGGAATCGGAGAAGACCTCGCGGAAAAAATCAAGGAAATCGTAAAAACCGGCAGGCTTCAATTTTTTGAAAGCCTTAAGAAAACAATTCCCGAAGGCCTCTTGGAGCTCTTAAATATTCCTTCAGTCGGGCCGAAAACAGCAAGATTATTTTATGAAAAACTAAAGATAAAAAGCGTTTCGGAGCTGGAAAAGGCTGCCAAAGGCGGCTCGCTCCTTAAGCTTGAGGGAATAAAGGAAAAAACCATAGAGAATATCTTAAAGGGTATCGGCCTGCTAAAACAAGGGCAGGAGAGGATGGACCTGGCTAAAGCCGCATCCTGCGCCAGCGAATTGATGAAAGGGCTAAAAGAAAAAATCCGAGGCATAAAACAGTTATCCGCCTGCGGGTCTCTGCGCAGAATGAAAGAAACGGTAAGGGATATTGATATACTGGCCGTTTCCGATTCTCCCGAAGAAGTTATGCGTGCCTTTACGGGATTGCCTCAGGTTAAAGACATAACCGCCCAAGGCGCTACCAAATCCTCAATAATCACCAAAGAAAACGCCCAGGTGGACTTACGGGTGGTGGAAGCAAAGAGTTTTGGAGCGGCGCTTCTGTATTTTACCGGCTCAAAGAACTTTAACATCAAACTCAGGCAGCGCGCCGTCAAAAAAGGGCTAAAGCTAAACGAATACGGGGTATTCGCGATTGATAAAGGGCGTGAAACTTACCTTTGCGGCAGGACAGAAGAAGAGGTGTTTAAAAGCCTGGGCTTAGCGTACATAGCGCCTGAGCTGCGGGAAGACACCGGAGAGATAGAATTAGCCGCCAAAAATAAACTCCCCCGCTTAGTCGCTCTTGAAGATATTAAGGGAGACCTTCATGCCCACTCTGAATACTCTGACGGAAATAACAGCATCTTGGAAATGGCCCGCGCCGCCAGGGAATTGGGCTATGAATACCTTAATATGAGCGACCATTCCCAGGGGCTGAAAGTGGCCGGAGGCCTATCCGCTCAGGATTTAAAGAAGAAAAGGGCGGAAGTTGACAACTTAAACTCTAAGCTAAAAGGCTTCAAGGTACTCTTCGGTTCAGAAGTAGACATTGATTCCGAGGGCAGGCTTGACTATCCGGACAAAATCCTGTCCGGATTTGATTGCGTGGTGGCGGCAATCCACTCGGGATTTAAGCAATCAAAGAGCCAGCTCACTAAACGCCTGATAAATGCCTGCAAAAACAAACACGTA
>SCPY01000237.1 GCA_004299495.1 bacterium
CGGCTATTTACTTAGGCGCTATTGGCCATCCCGAGGTAAAGCCGGGGATTTTAGAAACCGGCATACTCTTAAAACTGAGATTTTCCTTAGACCAGTATATTAATCTGCGTCCGGTAAAGCTTTATAATTCCGAGTTCTGCCCTTTAAAAGATAAGAAGCCCGAGGACATTGATTTTGTGGTAGTTAGGGAGAATTCCGAAGGGCTTTATAAAGGGATGGGTGAATTCCAGAAAAAAGGCACTCAAGACGAGGTGGCTATCCAGATTTCATACAATACCCGCAAAGGGGTGGAGCGCTGTATCCGCTATGCCTTTGAATATACCCGTAAACGCAATAAGAGGAAAAAGCTTACCCTTTGCGGAAAAACCAATGTTTTAACCTATGCCTGGGATTTATGGGAGAGGACATTTAACGAGGTTGCCAAGGAATATCCGGATGTAACCACGGATTACGCCCATGTTGACGCTACCACAATGTGGTTTGTGAAGAACCCGGAGTGGTTTGATGTGATTGTAACGGATAATATGTTTGGGGATATTATCACCGACTTAGGGGCAATGATTCAGGGCGGGATGGGTATTGCCGCGGGAGGAAATATCAATCCCCAGGGCGTTTCAATGTTTGAGCCTATCGGAGGAAGCGCGCCCAAATATACCGGGAAAAATATCATCAATCCCTTAGCCGCGATTTGCGCCTGCGGAATGATGCTTGAGGCATTAGGCGAAGTAAAGGCGGCCAAGGCAATAGAAGACGCGGCCATAAAAATTGTGGGCACTAAGTTAGAGTCTTTGGCCGCGGGAAAAATGGGCTATTCCACGACAGAATTGGGGGATTTGGTAATAAATAATTTATAAACCCCGTTATAAACTATAGGGCAATCTGAAAAAAGAAAGGGTTTCTATCGGGGTAAACAAGGGGTGATTGTATAATGAAACAGAAGCCTAAATATAATGTGTGTGTGGTAGGTGTGGGGGCGGTGGGCCTTGAGATGATCCGGGTTTTAAGGCAGAGGAATTTTCCTGTCGCAACCCTAAAGGTATTTGCCCGTTCCGCCAGGGAAATTGAGGTAGACAACCAAAAATATCAGGTAGAGGAAATTTCTCCCGAGGGATTTAACGGCATAGATATTGCTTTATTTGCCGGTACCGAAGGTGAAAAAGGCGCGGCTGTCACCTATGCAACGGAGGCGGTAAAAAGAGGCGCGGTGGTAGTTGATAACGGCGCGGACTTTCGTATGGACCCTGAGGTGCCGCTGGTGGTGCCTGAAGTCAATGCCAAAGATGTCAATAAGCATAAGGGTATAATCGCCAACCCTAACTGCTCTACTATTCAGATGGTGGTGGCATTATGGCCGATTTATAAGAAGGCAGGGATTAAGAGAATAATCTTGACCACCCTCCAGGCATCTTCGGGCGCGGGAAAGCAGGCGGTAGAGCAATTGAAAGAAGAGACCGCCAGGATTGCGTCAGGCGGGTTTAAGAATGTGCGGGTAAATCTTGAAAACAAGGCAATGCCCCAGCAGTTAGCTTATAATGTCTTTCCTCATATCGGCAGTTTTGCCGAATGTGATTATACCAATGAAGAATGGAAGCTGGTCAAAGAGACCCATAAAATTATGCACGATGATAAAATCAAGATTTCCGCGACTACCGTGAGGGTCCCGGTGCGCACAGGGCACTCCGAATCCGTATATGTTGAAACTAAAGAGCCGATTGCTCCGCAAAAGGCGAGGGATCTGCTCAAGAAAGCCCCTGGTGTGATTGTTATTGATGACCCTGCGAATAATCTTTATCCTATGCCTAAAGATGCCGAAGGAAAGGATGAGACTTTTGTCGGCCGTATCCGTAAAGACCCTTACGTAAAGAGTGGTTTGTGGCTGTGGGTAGTGGCGGATAATCTGCGTAAGGGCGCGGCGACCAACGCGGTGCAGATTGCCGAAGAATTGATAAAGTAGCAGTATGAGCAATATCAAGCTCATCATTGAGTATGATGGGACGAATTATGCCGGATGGCAGGTGCAGAACGGTTCGCAGAAAAGAACCATCCAGGAAATTATAGAGAAGGCCCTTCAGGAGATACTTCAGGAAAAAGTTAAGGTCACCGCATCAGGCAGGACCGACGCCGGAGTGCACGCGCTTTCCCAGCCCGCTAATTTTAAGACTCGCTCAAGGCTTTCCCCCGTAAAGATTAAAGATGCCCTGAACGCGCTCCTGCCGGAAGATATCGCCATAAAGAGAGTCTCGCGGGCAGATGAGGATTTTAATTCCTGCCGCTCTGCAAAATCCAAGCTTTACCGCTATCTGATTTTAAATAGCAGATTAAAATCGGCGTTTCTCTGCAGGCATTCCTGGCGCGTTCTTCATCCGCTCAATCTTAAGCTTATGCAGAGCGAAGCGCGGGTTTTACGGGGCAGGCAGGATTTTAAGGCCTTCTGCGCCAGCGGCTCAAGCGCCAAGACTACCACCAGAACCATAAAGAAAATATCCGTAAAATCTATCCGCTATCAGCTATCCGCTATCAGCTATCCATTGATAGCCATAGATATTGAATCGGACGGTTTCTTATATAATATGGCGCGTAATATTGCGGGCACCTTGGTGGAGATAGGCAGGGGTAGATTCAAAGAAGGGGACTTAAAGAAAATACTGTTTTCGCGCGACAGGAGGCAGGCAGGGCCAAAAGCCCCCAGCCGGGGGTTATTCCTGGCAAAGGTCAGGTACTGAAGATATTACTAAAATATTACTAAAAATATTTTTTCTTTTCCTTGACAAGGTTAAATAATAAGATATAATTAAGTTTCTATGCAAAAGACATATTTAGCAAAAAAAACGGACATCAAGCGGGCGTGGTATATTCTTGACGCCCGGGACAAGATTTTGGGCCGGCTTGCGGTGCAGGCGGCTAAGATTCTGCGGGGAAAGCATAAGCCTCAATTTACTCCCAGCGTGGACTGCGGCGATAACGTGTTGATTGTAAATGCCGCAAGCGTAAGAGTTACGGGCAGAAAGCTCACCCAAAAGGTCTACCGCAGGTTTTCCGGTTATCCCGGAGGACTAAGAGAAGTATATCTGGGAGAAATGCTCAAAAAGAATCCCGCTGAGGTAATCACACTGGCGGTCAGGCGCATGCTTCCCGGGGGGCCGTTAGGCAGGGATATGCTTAAGAAGTTAAAGGTATACGCTCAAGATAAACATCCTCATTCTAACGCTAAACCGATATCCTGGGAGATGAAATAGATGGAGACAGCTACAGCATACAACGCGATAGGCAGGCGCAAGGAATCAATAGCCAGGGTAAAATTAGTCCCCGGAAAAGGCGGAGTCCTGGTTAATAAACGCCCGCTGGATAACTATTTTATCCGCGAGACAGACAGGATTCTTATCAAACAGCCATTTCAGGTTACCAACACGGCCGATAAATTTGATTGTTTTGCCAATATTCGGGGAGGAGGGGCATCGGGACAGGCAGGGGCTTTGCGATTAGGGATTTCCCGCGCGCTTGTCATAGTAGACCCTTCATTTAAATCCCTCTTAAGAAAGAGCGGTTTCTTGAGCCGCGATTCACGTATGAAAGAGCGTAAAAAGTACGGCCAGAAGGGCGCTCGCAAACGCTTCCAGTGGACTAAGAGGTAACCGCTGATTATGCGGAGTGATATGAAATAACCAAACACCGATTACTCTGATTTTAATAAAAGTCCCGCAGGAATAGAAGCGGGACTTTTTGTTTGTCCTCCGACGAAAAAAACATTGACCCCGACGGTTATTTTTGACATAATAATTATTTTACAGAGAGGCGGAACAGGCGAGATATGTTAAGAGTAGGAATTATTGGAGCGAGAGGCTATACCGGAGAAGAGCTGATAAATATCCTGCTTAGGCATCCTAAGGTAAAAATCACCTATTTAACCGCCCGGGCCGATAAGCCGATTAGAATCTCCGCGATATATCCTCAATTTAAGAATAGGCTGGATTTATTTTGCGGTAACTTTGTCCTGCCGCGCGCGCTGGAGTTGTGCGACCTGTTTTTTTTGTGCCTTCCGCATGCCGCCTCAATGGAGACAACGCCTTTGTTGCTGTCGCAAGGCAAGCCGGTTATTGATTTAAGCGCCGATTACCGGCTCAATGACTACCGCTCATATGAGGCATGGTATAAGGTTAAGCATAGCGACCGGGAAAATTTAAAGCGGGCTGTATACGGCCTGCCTGAGATTTACAAAGCGAAAATTAGGAAGGCGGATTTCATCGCTAACCCGGGATGTTACCCTACCGCGGCAGATCGGAAGAGC
>SCPY01000238.1 GCA_004299495.1 bacterium
CATACCGCAAGTATTCTTGACGCGAAGAACCAAAACGCGTCCTGCAGTGCCCTGGCTTCCTGCCTGAAGGTAAATAATCTTCTATGCCTGCCTATTTATCTGCGCCAGAAACCGGCGGGTATTTTGGGAGTGGGTAACAGGGAAGAGGGATTTGTGTATACCAAAGACGACCGTGAGCTCCTGGATATCTTCGCCAAACAGCTTACCATAGCTTTAGAAAATGACTTCCTCCTGCACGCGGTAGAAAAGTTAGAAATCCGAGACGCCCTGACAGGCTTATACAGCGAAGAGTATATAAACGGACGGCTTGATGAAGAGATAAAACGGGCGATTATCTATCAGCGCCCCTGCGCGTTTATTCTTTTGGCAATAAGCAATTTCAGCTCCTACCAGAAGGCGTACGGCCAGCTTGCTTCGGAGGCGGTGTTAAAGAAGGTCGCCTCTTGCCTGGTTAATTCTTTTCAGGGGGTGGAACGCGCGGGCAGATTCGGAGATTATGAATTCGCCGTCATAGCGCCCGAGATAAACAAGCGCCAGGCGGAAAACCTGGCGGAGAATTTACAGATAAGGATAGGGCAGCTGCTTAAGGAGGAGTCTAAAACGGATATGAGCTTGAGCCTGTCTGCCGCGGTCGCGGAGAATCCCCTTGACGGAATAAGCTCAACAGAGCTTATAACCTGCGCCAGGGCAAGGCTTTCGTTGTGAGCAGGGTATGACGAAGAAATTCATTAATAAGAAATTAGGGGAGCTTCTCGTTGAAAGCGGCATCATTACTAACGGCCAGCTGGATAAGGCCCTTGAGCTCCAGAAAGAGCAGGGAGGGCTTATTGGGGAGGTATTAGTCCAGCTTAAGTTTACCACAGAAGAAGACATCGCCAAGATGTTGACCGCGCAATACGGATTTGCCTACCTGCCGCTTGCTAATTATGAGATAGATTCCGGCCTGATTAAGCTTATCCCCGAGCGTGTGGCCAGGCAGTACTGCTTAATCCCTATTGATAAAATAGCAAACACTCTGACTATCGCGATGAGCAATCCCTTAAACGGCCAGGCGATTGAAGACATAGAAACGCTTTCGGCATGCAGCGTGCAGGTCTTTGTTTCGACTACCTCAGACATCCGGGAAGCGATTGAGAAATATTACAAATGCCGTCCATAAAAGACCGTATCATCCAAGTCCTCGTTGAAGATAAGCTTATCAGCAAAGAGAAGTTAGAAGATGCCCTTTTGCTGCAGAGAGAAAAAGGCGGACAACTGCGCGATATTTTGGTGGGCGCTAAGCTGATTGACGAGGATAAGTTGCTCGCGGCGATGTCCAGGGTATTCTCTAAACCCAGCATAGATATAAGCCGCTTTAAGATTACTCCCGAGCTGCTCAAGCTTATACCGGTAAACATCTGCAGGCAATATCAGATTGTGCCGCTGGCTTTGCTGGCCGATACTATCACGCTGGCGATGGCAGACCCTTTAAATATCCTGGCCCTGGATGATGTCAAGGCGCTCACCGGATATAAAATTAACCCCATTATCGCGGACAGCCGCAGGATAAATCAGGCGCTTGAGCAATGGTTTGACAAAGGCTCATCCAGGGAGATGATTGAAGATTTGCTGGAGGACATACCCGATGAGAATATTGAGCTCATTCAGGAAAGAAAGGAAGCCGAATTATCGCTTGATGACCTCGGGCGCTTAAGCCGCCAGGCGCCGGTAGTAAGCTTTGTGAACAGTCTTCTTGAACATGCGGTAGGGCTGAAGGTTTCGGATGTCCTGATAGAGCCCCAGGAGGAGAGCTTGCGTATCCGCATGCGTATTGACGGCATGCTCAAGGAGCAGCCGGGAAACCCTAAGGCAATGTGCCCCCTGGTTGTTTCGCGCATTAAGGTTATGTCCGGGCTTGATATCGCCGAGCATCGCCTGCCCCAGGACGGCAGGTTTAAACTAAAGCTGGGAGAGCGGGAAGTGGATTTCAGGGTTTCGGTGCTGCCGTCGAGCTGGGGGGAAAAGGTGGTGATCCGCGTCTTAGACAAGGCCCAGGTAAAATTAGATATAGACGCCCTGGGTTTTCAGGAAGGGCCTTTGGCGGATTTAAAGAAATGCGCCTTTAGGCCCTACGGCATGGTTTTGGTTACCGGCCCTACCGGTTCCGGCAAGACCACGACTTTATATTCTTTGCTTAAGCTTGTGGACCGGCCAAAGATCAATATCGTTACGGTAGAGGATCCGGTGGAGTTCCAGATTCCCGGGATAAATCAGGTAAGTATCCAGCCGGAAGCCGGGCTGACCTTCTCTTCGGCCCTGCGTTCAATACTTCGCCAGGACCCCAATGTGATCATGGTGGGGGAGATCAGGGATTCGGAAACCGCCGATATCGCGATAAAATCCGCGCTTACCGGGCATATGGTTTTTTCCACCCTGCATACCACCACAGCCAGCGGGGCAGTGGTGCGTTTGGTCAATATGGGAATTGAGCCTTTCCTGATTAATTCCTCGGTCAGCTGTATTGTGGCGCAGAGGCTGGCAAGGGTGCTTTGCCCTAATTGCAAAGAAAAGTATGAGCTTAAGGAAGATGTTGTTGCCAGGTTAAAACTATCCTCTGTCGCGGGTGAGCCGCATATCTTTTTCCGCCCCCGCGGATGCCGCGAATGTTTTAACACCGGATACCGCTTGAGGGTAATATTGGCGGAGATATTGATGGTCAGCCCGGCAATAAAAGAACTTATCTTACATAAGGCGCAGGAGCATAAAATAAAACAGTGCGCCCGGGACGAAGGGATGCTGACCTTAAGGGAAGACGGCCTGGCTAAGGCCAGGGCAGGAATTACTTCTCTGGAAGAGGTTATACGGGTAACCGCTGCTGACGAGTAAGCATATGGCTACTTTCAAAGACCGTCTTACGGAAATAATGCTCAATCAGAAGATTCTTACCGCCCAAAAGCTGCAGGAGGCCCTTGATATCCAGAAGAAAAAGTCCATTCCATTGCGGGAAGTCCTGCTGAAAGAAGGCTTTATAGATGAGTCAAGGCTTATTTCTGTGTTGTCGGATTCGCTCTACATACCTACCCTGAATATATCCAACTATCATATTGATTCCTCGCTTGCCGGACTTGTCCCGGAGAGGCTCGCCCGTCAATACCGGCTCATCCCGATAGCCCGTCTCGGCGATACCCTTACCGTGGCAATGACCGACCCGCTTAATATTTTTGCCCTGGATGATTTGCGGATTATCACCGGATTTAAGATTGACCCGGTGATCGCGCTGGAGAAGGATATTTTGCGCGCCCAGGGCGTTATGTATCAGCATAAGGGTGAGGAGGTGCCTATTCTGGGAGAGGAAGAGCTTAAGGGCGCTCCGTCATCAGCTATTGTGCAAAGCGGCAATACTCTTGAATTAGACAATCCGCAAGATAATGCCGGCGCCGCCCCTATCATAAAGATTGTGAACCTGATGGTTTCGGAGGCTATTAAGAAGAGGGCTTCTGATATACACCTTGAGCCTCAAGAGGATGATTTACGGGTGCGTTTTCGCATTGACGGAGACTTGGTTGATGTTTTCAGGATACCCAAGAAAAATCAAAACGCGATTATCGCCAGGCTTAAGGTAGTTTCCGGCCTGGATATCACTGAGATGCGCCTGCCCCAGGACGGCAGGTTTAAGATACGGCTTAGCAATAAAGAAATTGACTTCAGGGTTTCGTCGCTGCCCACCCATTTGGGACAGAAGCTGGTATTGCGTATTTTAGATAAATCATCGCTTTGTCTGGGATTGGAGGCTTTGGGTTTTTCGCCGCAGGCGCTCTTGCTTCTCAAGGAGGCAATCGCCAAGCCCTACGGAATGATTCTGGTCACCGGCCCGACGGGAAGCGGTAAATCTACCACTCTCTATTCCATCCTGAATCAGTTGAACACCCCGGAAAAGAATATTATCACCGTGGAGGACCCTGTGGAATACCAGATGGCAGGAATTACCCAGATTCAGGTTAAATCAGAGATAGGCCTGAGTTTTGCCTCCGGATTGCGCTCTATCTTGCGCCAGAGCCCGGACGCGATTCTAATCGGAGAGATAAGAGACGCGGAGACCGCCGATATCGCTATTAAAGCGGCTTTGACCGGTCAGCTGGTAATGTCAACCCTGCATACCAATAACGCGTCCCAGGCGGTGGTTAGATTGGTGGATATGGGACTGGAGCCGTTCTTGATTGCCTCAAGTTTGATTATGAGCTCAGCGCAGCGCTTGATACGCCTTATCTGCAGCCATTGCAAAGAGCCGGAGAAGCCCTCCGAGGTAGTTTTACAAAATCTCAATATCAATTCCTCCGCCCGGTTTTTCCGGGGAAAGGGCTGTTCTGCCTGCAACCATACCGGATTTTACGGAAGGTCGGCATTGTTGGAAATTTTGATGCTGGATGATATAATAAGGGAGATGATTGTGAAGCGGGAAACCAGCGAAGATATTGAGGCCTACGCGGTAAATTCGCTTAAGATGAAAACCTTGCGCCAGGAGGCTCTGGAAAAGGCGCGTGAGGGGTTGACCACTCTGGAAGAGGTACTGCGGGTTACTACTTAAAGGAGCGAAAGAAGATGGCGGTATTTAAGTATGTGGCGAAAAATAAAGAGGCGCAAACCTTAAGCGGGTCTCTGGAGGCAAAAAGCCAAAGTGAGGCGGAGTATATCCTGCGCGGACAAAACCTGGTCATCATTTCCCTGCGCGAGACCCAGGCTAAGGGTTTACGGAAAAATAAATTATCCGGCAAGGTGGCCCTTGACGACCTGGTGGTTTTTTCCCGGCAGTTAGCCACAATGATAGACAGCGGAATGCCTCTGGTATCCTCTTTAGATATACTCAAGAATCAAACCGAGAATAAGATGCTCTCCCAAATAATTCATCAGCTCTACAATGATGTAGAGACTGGAAAGAGCTTCTGCGATGCCATAGCAAAATATCCCGCCGCCTTTTCGGATTTTTATATCAATATGATCAAGGCGGGAGAGGCATCGGGTACGCTTGACGCTGTGTTAGAGCGGCTGGCGGTATATTTAGAAAAAACAGCGGCTCTTCGGCGCAAGGTGCAGTCAAGCCTGGTATATCCGGCGGTAATTGTGTCAATGGCGGTATTAATTACCAGCGTCCTGCTGATAAAAGTCGTCCCCACTTTTAAGAGCATCTTTGAAACATTAGGCGGGAAATTGCCCCTGCCGACCCAGATCCTGATTTTAATCAGCGATGTCTTCCGGCAGTCTTTCCTGGTGCTCATAATAATTATGATTGCGCTGCTTTTCCTGTTAAAACGTTATATCGCCACGCCCAAAGGAAGGTACTTCTTTGATAAACTTATTTTAAGGCTTCCGATTTTCGGGACCTTGTTTTTAAAGGCCGCGGTTGCCAGATTTACGCGCACTTTTTCAACCTTAGTCAAGAGCGGCATACCGATCTTAAATGCCCTGGAAATTGTGGCCAAGACTTCGGGCAATAAGGTGATAGAGGAGGCGATTGAAAATTCCCGCCAGGCGGTGCGCCAGGGTGAATCCATTTCCGGGCCCCTTGAGCGTTCAAAGGTTTTTCCGGTGATGGTGGTGCGGATGATCGGTGTGGGGGAAAAGACCGGAGAATTGGAGAAGATGCTCGGCAAAATCGCGGATTTTTATGAAGAGCAGGTGGATAGCGCGGTAAGCGGCCTTACCAGCATTATTGAGCCCGTTGTCATTGCCTTCCTGGGTATTGTTATTGGAGGCATTGTGATAGCGCTGTTTAGA
>SCPY01000239.1 GCA_004299495.1 bacterium
AGGCGGATTCCCTTCTGCCGGTCCTCGCGCTTGACAAAGACCTCCTCCGTAGGCAGGATGCGCCCTCCCCCGCTTAATACCTCAACCTTGCAGTAACCGCAGGTGGCCTTTCCGCCGCAGGCAGAGGGAATAAAAATTTTATTCTGGGCAAAATAGCTTAAGAGGTTGTCCCCGCCGTTAACGGTAATAATTTTCTCTTTATTGATGGTGATTTTACACTCGCCGTAGGTAACCAAAAATCGTTCCGCGATGATAAGCAGTACGGCGATTACCAGCAAAATTAAGTTCATTACGAGAATAGACAGCATAATATATTATTGCAAAGTTATTATTCCGGCAAATCCGATAAACGCCAGGGCCATAAGCCCGGCGATAATCATCGTGATGCCCGGCCCGCGCAGGCCCTTGGGGATATCGCTAGAGAGCGCCAGTTTTTCCTTTATCGCGGCCATAAGGACGATGGCCATAGCCCAGCCGACCGATGTGCCGAAGGAATAGCAGGCGGTCTGGATAAAGTCATATTTGCGTAATACCATGAAAAGGCAAACCGCAAGTACTATACAATTAACCGTAATCAAGGGCAGGAATATGCCGAAAGACGACTGCAGCGGAGGAAAGAATTTTTCTATAAGCATTTCCAGAAGCTGAACCGTTGCCGCGATGACAATAATAAAAATAAGAAAAGATAAAATCTCCGAATGCATAGGCACCAGGAGCTTCCAGTATATCGGCCAATTGATGAGCGCGGTAAGGGTGGTCACAAACACTATAGATACGCCCATACCGAGGGCGGTTTTGTAATTGCGCGAGATAACAATAAACGGGCACATCCCCAAAATAAAGACTAAGGCAATATTGTGGGTGAATATGGACGCGGCAAGGAGCGTGAGGGGATTCGTTGGATTCATCTTTATTCCGTTTTCTTCATAATCGTTCTAAAAATCCATAAATATACGCCTAAAAGAAAAAAAGCTCCGGGGGCAATGGTTAAAATTGACCAATTCATCCAGCCATGAGGCATTATTCTATAGCCCAAAATAGTGCCAAACCCCATAGGTTCACGGACCAACGCCATTAAAGCCAGCATAAATGTATATCCCGCGCCGCAGCCAAAACCGTCCAAAAATGAAAGCCAGGGGCCATTCTTAATGGCAAATGCCTCAGCCCGGCCCATCAGTATACAGTTGGTAATAATCAATCCGACATACGGGCCCATCTGTTCGCTTATGGGAGGAAAATACGCCTTTAAATACCTGTCTACGCAGATAACAAAGGTGGAGATAATCACCATATAGGCAAGCATTCGCACCCGGCCGGGAATGGCATTACGGAAAAAGGAGACGAATAATGAGCTGAAAGCGGTGCAAAAGGTAACTCCCAGGCCCATCGCGATCGCGTTATCCATACGATTGGTAACCGCGAGCATTGAGCAGATACCCAGCACCATACAGAAAGTAGGATGGTCGTTCCACATCCCGGCAGTCAAAACCTTAAACCACTTACTTTGCCTGAAACTTCTTTTAAACTGCTTCTTGGGCATCTTGCCTGCGTTATCCCTTCAATATGCTGATATTATTCCGTAACGTATCATTCAATAACTTTTCCAAGGCTCTGCTGGTCAGCGTCGCCCCGGTGATGGCGTCTATTTCATTATTGCCTTTGGCTTTTCCCTGCGGCGTAAAGATCAACTGAGGAAGGCATTCTTTATTCTTAAACTGGCTCAAGTACTGCTTCTCCGCTATCCTTGCCCCTAAACCCGGGGTTTCTTCCTGATGCAATATCTTTAAGATACGTATGGTCCTGAGGTCTGAGTTGATGCTGGCTATTCCGTAGATTGGGCCCCAGAGCCCCGGGCCGGAAAACTCAAAGGCAACCGCGCCATCGGCGCCCCGGTAGAATTTTTTCGCGTCCTTTTCCAAAACCTTTACCTTGGCGTCAAATAACTCCAGGATATTTTCTTTCTCATACGCGATCTCCAAAGCATCCAGAACCGAAGATTTTAGTTTGAGCTCTTCATTCCTGGCAATTTGGGAAGCAGTTAAGCTGTTGATTCCCACCAGAAGCGCGCTTGATACCGTGCCCATCACTACCACAAAAATTATTATGCGCAGAGCTGACTTCA
>SCPY01000240.1 GCA_004299495.1 bacterium
CGCCCGGGGCAGCGGAAAAAGAATAATTTATTTTGGCTTATCCGGAGAAAATGACTTTTACCCGCAAGAAGTAACCTTAAATGAATTCTCCAGCCATTTTACTTATTGCCGTAACGGAAAGGCAATGGGTGAAGTTACCCTGCCCTTGTCGGGAACGCATAATATTTCAAACAGTTTAAGCGTTATCGCCTTAGGCCTGTACTTAGGAATCAGCCGCGCGCGCATTGAAGAGGCGTTTGCCGCGTTTAAAGGCACAGAGCGAAGATTTCAGCTTAAGTGTGACGCGGGGGGCATCAGGCTTATCGATGATTACGGGCATCATCCCGCGGAAATAAGGGCAACGCTCTCCGCGGCAAAAAATCTAAAGGCTAAGCGGCTCATTGTTATCTTCCAGCCGCATCGCTATAGCCGCACAAAGTTTCTGATGGATGAGTTTGCCGAAAGTTTCTCGGCGGCCGACTGCCTGATAATTACCGACATCTATGGGGCTTCCGAAGAGCCTATTGCCGGAGTATCTTCAGAAGTGCTTTGCGAAAAGATAAAAGAGATGCATCCTCTTATGCGGGTAGTTTACGCAAGGAAAGAAAGCGTTATTGAGCGTATACTCGACATAGCAGAGCCTCAGGATGTAGTGGTGACCTTAGGAGCGGGAGATATAGGAAAATTAAGCGATGAATTGGCTGGACGGATTAAGGGCAAAAATACTTTTTGACGAGCCTCTCTCCAGGCGTACTACCTTAAGGGTCGGCCCAAGAGCGCGCCTATGGGTTGAGCCTGACTCTCTTTCTGACTTAAGCGCGTTACTCAAAAAAGCAAAGAGCAGACATAAGGATTACCTGGTTATAGGCTGCGGCTCGAAACTGCTTATTAAGAAAAAGGCCGTAGCCTTGGCCATACATCTGAATTCTTTTGATTTTAAGCAATGCCGGATAGAGCAAGATGAGCTGATCGCCGGAGCCGGCTTAAGCCTGCCTCATTTGCTCAAAACAGCGTATGATAACGGCCTGGGCGGTTTGGAGTTTTTAAGCGGCATACCGGCAAGCCTGGGCGGGGCGATTATGCTTAATGCCGGGGTCTCCTGGCCCGCAAGAGTAGAGATAGGAGAATTAGTGCGCGAGCTTAAGGTAATCGATAAATCCGGCGTATCTAAAACTCTTGATAAGAAAAGCCTGAGATTCGGTTATCGCCACTCTAATCTCAAGGGGTATATTATTGTGAGCGCCAGATTAAAGCTGCTTAGGGGAAGAAAAAAAGACATAAAGCTTAAGATGAAAGAATTTCTGGATTATCGCAGGCGCACTCAAGAGTTAAGCTATGCTTCCGCCGGATGCGCCTTTAAAAATCCGGAAGGAGTTTCCAGCGGCCGGCTTATCGATTTGTGCGGCTTAAAGGGAAGGAGCGTAGGCGGTGCCGCGATAAGCCTAAAGCACGCGAATTTCATTGTGAATACCGGTAAGGCCAGCTCTTCGGATATACTGGCCTTAATGGACTTAGCTAAAGAAGAAGTAAAGAAAAGATTCGGAATAGCTCTAGAGCCGGAGATACGGATAATTTAACCGTATAGCTTAAGGATTACTAATATGCGTATTGGCGTATTGATGGGCGGATATTCTTCGGAACGCGAGGTGTCGTTAAAATCCGGAAA
>SCPY01000018.1 GCA_004299495.1 bacterium
AGAATAAATTCTCGGAAATTGAGAAAAATGAGCTGGAGGAATCAATATAATTCTCATGAGGCGATGTGTAAAGCAGTTAAATCAATTTTAAGAGAGAATTATTCTTGGCGGGGCAAAGTTTAGGGCGGGTAAGAGTGAACGATAAGGAATATTATAACCAGATTGGCATCGAAACAGACAGCACGCTAAAGCAATGTTTATGCGATAGTATTGCGGTATATAAACAGATTAGGCATATATCTCCGGATTTATATAAAAATAAAATCATTTTGGATGTAGGCTGCGGTAATGGCCATTTGGTTCATTATTTTGCTAAACATGGAGCTAAGGCCGCCATAGGCACAGATATCGCCTTCTATTATATAAAGAGCGGGCAGCAAGAGCATGAGTTTTCTGTCTATAACGAAAAGTTGCGCCTGGGAGAGAATACAAACGTATCCTTTATTAATTCAGACGCGGAGAAGCTGCCATTTAAGAATAACTCGTTTGAGATGATACTTGCGGTCGCGTTATTGCATCATGTTAAGGAAAAGTCAGATTTTATCTCAGAGTGCCGAAGAATTCTAGTTCCTGGAGGGAGGATGGTGATAGTTGACCCGAATGGCGGTCATTTTTTAAGAAATATTGTGAACCGATATGCAAGAAAGATTCACTTTTTGACAGATACAGAAGAGGCGATCGATATCACTCAACTTAAAAATATTCTCAATCGGAACGGATTTTTTGTTGAAGAAATAAAATTTGAGATTTTCTTTGGAGATTTAAGCGCTCAGCTGGCAGTCATTATTTTCAAGAAGAGCCGAGTCCTCGGAAAAATATTTCAATATTTTACGCTCCTTTGCTTTGCGATAGATATGTTCTTGGACGCGACTTTATTTAAATTATTCCCAAACTTAGGATGGCGGTTTTTTATCTTAGCGAGAAAGGAAATATGCTGAGGATTTCGGCTTAATACCTGCTATCTTATTGATTTGGAACAAGCATAATAGGGGGGAGTTTTATTTATGATTATTTCGAGGGCGCCGGTTAGGATATCTATGGGTGGAGGAGGCACTGATGTTTCTTCGTATTACGAGAAATATGGCGGATTCCTGATGGCCGCGGCAATAAATAAATATGTGTACATAATGGTCAATAAAAGGTTTTATGAATCCATTCGCCTTTCTTATTCTAAAACCGAGATCGTAGACTGCCTTGAGAAAATAGAGCATAAGATATTCAGGGAAGCATTAAGGCGCATTAATATTGATAAACAGATAGAGCTGGTATCTATCGCGGATGTGCCTGCTCAGTGCGGCCTGGGGACATCTTCATCATTTACGGTTGCTTTGTTAAACGGGCTGTTTGAATATAAAAAGTCGCATGTTAGTTTGCAGGAATTGGCTGAGGCCGCTTGCCATATTGAAATAGATATGCTGAAAGAGCCCATAGGCAAACAGGATCAGTATGCCGCATCCTTCGGCGGTTTCCGGGCATATTGGTTCAATAAAGACGGAAGCGTGGTTACTGAGCCGGTAGCGATAAAAGAGGAAGATATGATGCAGTTGCAGGAAAACATACTTTTGTTTAATTTAAAAAAGGAAAGGCAGGCAAGCAGCATTTTGCTTGAGCAGAACAGGAAAGCCGGCGAAGGAGATAAAAATACGGTAGAGAGGCTACATAAAATAAAAGAGATAGGGTTGAGGACAAAAATGATTTTTGAGAGCGGGAATATAGATGAATTTGGAGAGTTGTTGCATGAGCACTGGCTGATAAAAAAAGGGCTTTCGGAGAAGATTAGCGATGATTTTATTGATGAGGCGTATGATATTGCCAGAAAGAATGGCGCCCTTGGCGGCAAGGTGGTGGGGGCCGGAGGCGGCGGATTTCTTCTATTTTACTGCCCCAAGAACAAATCGCTGCTGGTTTCAAAGATGAGGGAGATTGGGCTGAATGTTATGTGGTTTTCATTTGAGAACGAGGGGGCAAAGATAGTTTTTCATAATTAATGGAATATTTAAGTAACAAACCTTTTGTGTCGGTAGTAATACCGGTTAAAAATGCTGAGGCCTTTTTGCCGAGGTGCCTTGAGAGCCTGGCAAATCTTAATTACCCAAAGGATAAGTATGAAGTAATTATATCTGATTCTGATTCCGATGACAGGACCAGAGAGATAGCTTCTTATTTTGGCGTGCAGGTGGTTAACGCCTGCGGCCCTAGTGTCTGTTCGGCCAGGAACAGCGGCTTTATTTATGCGAAAGGCGAAATTATCGCGTTCTCCGATGCTGACTGCGTAATGGATAAAGATTGGATCTTGAATGCCGTGAAGTACTTTAACGACCAGACGGTTTGTTGCGTAGGAGGCCCGAGCCTCGTCCCTGAAGATGAGACGCCTTTTGGAAAGGCCTGTGGTTTTATCTTTTCTCATCGTTTGTTTACCGGAGGTTCTACCTATGGGCTGAATTTTAGCCAGGTAAGGGAGGTTGTCCATAACCCGGGATGTAACGCGATATACAGGCGCTTAGCTCTTAGAAGGGTAATGCCCGTGGATGAGCGATTTATTGAAGGCGAAGATGTGGTGATGAACAAGGCATTAAGGGAGCTGGGGTATAGGTTTCTCTATACCCCTGACACGAGGGTATGGCATTACAGGTCGTCTACGGCAAAAAGATTCTGGCGGCAAAATTTTCGCTATGCAATAGGAAGGGTTCTCATGTTGAGAGAATCAAGAAAACTTATCAATCCGCTTCACCTTGTTGCCGGTTTCGGTATACCTATAGCAGCAATGTTCATTATTTTTTCAGGGATATTTAGTATTCCGGCTTTGGCCGTTGTATTATTCCTGGGTATAATTTTCTTGTGTTTTTTTTCCATTTCCGGATGGATTAAGACTAAATCCATTAAGGTGGCCTTACGAGTGCCGTTTGCGATTTTATTTTTGATAATTCCGTGGTCGTTAGGTTTTATGAAAGAATTTTTTACTCCAGCCAAAGGAAAGGATAGGCATAGATGAAGGTAACCTTTTTAATTCCGCCCGTATTAGACGGAACACAAAATGTAGAGAGGTGTTCAGGATGTAATTATGGCCTATACTTTTTTCCTCTTCTGCCGGTTTTGTCTGTAGCCACATTATTAAAAGATAATGTTGCGCGCGTATCCATACTGGACTTTCCCGCCCATAAAAAAACCAAAAATGATTTTAGGGATTTTATCGGCAACGATAATTCGGATATTTATGTTTTTTATACCGTGCTTCTCTGCCAGGATACGGACCGCATGGCAAGGCAGATAATACGCGATATCAGAAAGGAGGCGCGTTTTATATTTTGCGGGCCTCAGCCTACCTACGCTCCGGAATCTTTCTTAGATAAAGACGATACCTTTGTGGTGAGGGCGGAGCCCGAGTTTTCCGCAAGAAATTTAATCCTTGCCTTAAAATCCAAATCTGGATTGGATAGCGTAAAGGGCATTTCTTATCTGGATGGCTCCAGGTTAATGCACAATCCAGCGGAACCGTTTATCCCGGATATAGACCAGCTCCCGATTCCGGATAGAGCGCTTCTAGACCACGGGCCTTACTGTAACCCTAAATTACGCAAGGTTCCTCATGCCGCAATTATTACCTCTCGCGGTTGTTTTGGCCGCTGCTGGTTCTGCGTGCCTAATTCCTTAGATTATGCGAGAGAGCTTGAATATAAGAAGTGCTACGGAAGAAAGCCTCCGCCCCGGCTGCATTCCGCAAAAAGGGTGATAGATGAGTTTTCCGAGATAGCCAGGCTTGGATTTAAATCCGTTACGGTAATTGACGAGGAATTCCTTTGGGATGAAAACAGGACCCTTGAAATATGCGATGGCATCAAGGGATTGAAGTTAGAGTGGGGTTGCCTTGCCAGGCCGGATAGGGTTACCGAAAAGGTTGGCAAAGCAATGGCGGATGCCGGATGCGTATTTATAGATTTAGGATTGGAGTCAGTCGATGAAGAGGTGCTTATGGCTATACGAAAAGACATGACGCTTGCAGACACCGAAAGGGCGCTGGCTATTTTCAGGAAGAATAAGGTGGAGGTTGAGCTCAATGTGCTCATGGGGGCCACGCCGAAAGAAACAACAGAAACCATAAAGAGGACGCTTAGGACGGTTAAAAGATTAAATCCCGACTATGTGTTATTTAGCATCGCCAATCCTTTTCCTGGAACAGATTTCTATTATGCCGCGAAAAAAGAAGGATGGATGGTTTATGGGGATTATGTTCCGGCTGACCCTTCCAAGAACGCGATTATCTCTTATCCTCATCTTTCTAAACAGGAATTGGAGAGATTGGTTTCTTATGCCTATTTTAGTTTTTATTTTAATCCCCGGTATATTCTTAGGCAGCTTTTTTCGGTCAAGAACTTTCAAGACCTTGCGAATAAGGTAAAAACAGCCCTAAGGTTTATAAAAAGAAACTTTTTTTAAACGCAGAATACAATGTTCCAAATAGCGGAATATCTTAATCAGGGGATGGCATTGGCAAGGTATTGTTTATTCCGAACTCCGGCTCTGCCTACGCTCATGCTGTATGTAACCAATGCCTGTAATTCCCGCTGTAAAATATGCCACTTATGGAAAATAAAAAAACACACCCATCTTCCTCTGGAATCAATACGAACGATTCTCGGTTCTCCATTAGTGGCCAAAAGTGTTATCGGTATAGAGGGGGGCGAGATTTTCCTGCATCCGGATTGGGAGGGTATCCTGGAGCTATTATCAAAAAGGGGCAGGTTTATACTGTTGTCTAACGGATTAGCAACTGAACGTCTATTGAATAGCGTTAGGCAGTTTAAAATCCCCAAGGTTTCTGTTTCGCTTGACGGTATGGAGCAGTCTTACTTGAATGTGAGGGGAGTTGACGGATACGCCGCGGTCAAGCAAAGTATTTTATCGTTGCGTGAATATGCTGAGGTGTCCGTGGCATTTACATTCTGCCCCTGGAATAGCGTCAGCGATTTCCTGCAAATACAAGAGTTTTGCAGGTGTAACGCAATTAACCTGAAAATAAATATTTTCCACAATGTTCCATTATTCGAAGTTAATGAAATTCAAAAAGAAATAAGCGGTCCAGAAAATCTTGATCTGGGCTTTCCGGAAAAAGACTATTTGGATTTATATAACGGCTGGCTGAACGGTAAGGTGAAGCTGCCTTGTTTAAGCATCCGCTTTCGAAGCGTTGTATGGCCGGACGGCTCGGTTCCCCTGTGCCAGTGTAAAAATATTATATTAGGCAATATCCATAGCCAGAGCATTGATGAAATATGGCGTTCTCCGAAGACCCTGGCTTTATGGAAACAGTACTATAACTGTAATGATTGCTGGGGGGCCTTCCATAGGATTTACGACGTAGTCTTAATTAAGGCAGCGCAAAAGGTATTGCCCAAGCGCGTGATTGAGAAAATATTGGGGGAGTATACTCTAAATGGATAGAAAGAAGATGCTCCGATATGCCAAAAGAATTTACAATTCCTGTAGCGAGAAGGGATTGGGGGGGTTATTTAATATGGAGACAAAAAAGTTAAGAATAGCTTTTATCGGCTGTGGCCAGCATGCCACCGAGAATATTTATCCTGCCTTGCG
>SCPY01000241.1 GCA_004299495.1 bacterium
CAAGACTTTTTATAAGGAAACCCGTAACAGTTCAGCTCTCAGAAGCGGATTGATATAGTGTGTTTACTCGTAGCTTGGTGGCGGGTATTTTTTTGTTGACAATTTCCGAGCAATGCTATAATATATCGGATATGCGGAATGACGGCCTTCGATTCAAACGGCTTATCGAAAAGCGCGATGCGCTGGTTAACAGGTTAAGTGCTTATAGATATATCTTGCGCGGCACAATCGTCAACAGGGGCAATATTTGCGGGAAAGCAATATGTAGATGCAAGCGAAAGAATAATCCGCTTCTCCATGGGCCGTACAATTACCTATCCCATCGTTCCAGGAAATTTTCAAACATGATATTTCTGAATAAGAAAAAGCTCATCATTGCGGCTAAAGGAATAAAAGAATATAACGAGGCAATGAATATTGTATATCAGATAAGCGAAATAAACTTTAAGATATTACGGCATCATTACGCCAGGCTATCCGATGAATAAAAAAGCATTGGAAAAATCCCTGCTTCAATTGCAGGAAGAGAATAAAATACTGAAGGAGGAGAATGCGTATCTTAGATTTGAGCTTGAGGAATTGAGGGCTAAACGCTATAAGTCCGGTAGCAAGAAGCCGCCCGATAATAATACTCCCGCTGTCGTTCCCAAGAAAAAAGGCGGATTATTCGGCCATATTGGCTGGTTCAGGAAAAAACCGGATAGAATCGATAGAATTGAAGAAGTCCGGCTCAACTGCTGCCCAAAGTGCGGCTCAAGAGATATGACAGAATGCAGTAAGATAGACGAGCACATCCAGGAGGATATAACCCTGCCAAAAGTAGAAGCCGTACTTTACCGACGTCACTATTACTATTGTCCACGCTGCCGCAAGATTGTATCATCAAAGGGAGAAGCTGAGCTGGAGCATAGCTATATAGGGCCGAAGGCAAAGGCTTTTGCCGCATTCCTGCGGTATGCTGTAAAAATCTCCGAACGCGATGTTAAGGTTTTATTCGAGAAAGCCTTTAACTTAAAGATCGTCGCTTCTTCTATCGCCGGTTTTAGGTATCAACTTAAAAGAGCCGGCTCGCCTCTTTACCAGAAGCTTATGCAATCATTAAAAACGGGGGCGTTTATCCATGCGGATGAAACAGGTTGGAAAATAGACGGCAAAACCCACTGGCTCTGGAAGTTCTCCAACAAAAAGGTCTCGGTGAGTCATATAGATGAATCCAGAGGGCAAAAAGTGGTGGAACAGATAGTGGGCGAACGCTACGGCGGCGTTCTCATATCTGACTTCTTATCCGCCTATAATAAGATAACCGCCAGGAGGAAACAACGTTGTCTTGTCCATATTCTACGGGATTTGAAAAAAGTCAGGGAATACTGGCATGACGATAGAGGAGCCCTACGATATTGTGAACGGCTGGAAGATATTTGAGGATGCGATTCAGTTATATAAAGACTACGCGGGCAAGAGCTATGATAACGTCTACTGCCAAAGAAGAGCCGCTCTGGAAGCGTCTCTTAAGGACTTTGGCTTCCCTGATCCAAACAAGAGGATATTGAGACGTTTCGCCAAGCGGCTCCAGCGGCACAAAGACGAACTGCTGACATTCTTATACGAAAGAGAAGTTGATTATCATAATAACCATGCCGAGCAGCAGATAAGGCCGGATGTCATATTCAGAAAGATTACTTTCGGTAATCGCTCCAATAGAGGCGCCCAATATCACAGCGTAATTATGAGTATCCTACAGACCGCCAGGCTCAATGGAATTGACCCTATCCGCACATTTGAAAACCTGCTCTTGGGGGCCAAACAATATCCGCTTCTTAATGCGCTCTCTCCACCACAATAACTTTAGGTCTGTCTGCTTTTGTCAAAAGAAATCCACTCTCCTTAGGGTGGGATGGGATGTTATTTACTTCCGAAAGCTGAACTATTACTACTTTTCTCAGTTATACTTTTATTAAAAGTAAGGATGTAAGGAAGTAAGAAAGGAGCGATTACCATGACCGTGATTGAAACCGCTAAAGTCACTTCAAAAGGCCAAGTTACCATCCCTAACCGTATCAGGAGACTTTTATATGTTTCAGTCGGAACTTCCCTTGCCTTTGGTTTAAGTAAGGAAGGGGTAGTTTTGTTGCCTTGCAAGGTTACTGTAGAATCTCCCTATACCGCAGTTGAATGGGCAAAGATTGAGAGGTTGGCTTCTGCCAAGGGTAAGGTTTATAAGAGCGCAAAAAGGGCAAAAAAACACATTGAAGCGCTATGAAATTTGAATTTAAGCCCTCTTTTGATAGGTCAGTCAAGGCTTTCCGCGGCAAGGAAAAAGAAGAGATAAAACAGGTAGCTCTCTAGGCCATAGACATATTATCCCATGATAGGCTCATTCATAAAGGCATAGGTCTCAAGCGCCTCAAAGATGACTTTTGGGAGATAAGAAAAGGCCTTAAGGCAAGAATCCTCTTTCGCTGGCAAGGCGATCTAGTGGAATTTGTACTTGTTGGCGACCACAACGATATTAAGCGTTATTTAAAGAATGTTTAAAAAGAGAAGCTATG
>SCPY01000242.1 GCA_004299495.1 bacterium
CCCTGGTGTTTAAGAACCAGGGGCTGGACAGGATAATTTTGCGCCATTTCGGGCTAAAGCCCAAACATACCGACTTAAAAGACTGGCAGGAAAAAGTGGTGGAGCGGGTTTTCCATCCCAAGCACAAGGCCACAATAGCCGTGGTAGGCAAATATATTGAACTGCAAGATGCCTACAAGTCCATCTATGAGGCGCTTCGCCACGGAGGCATTGCCTGCGATTGCCATGTGGAGATAAAAAAGATTGATTCCGAATCCATAGAGGTTGACGGCCCTGAAAAGATATTGTCCGGGGTATCCGGAGTTTTGGTCCCGGGGGGCTTCGGCTACCGCGGCATAGAGGGTAAGATTAAGGCAATCCGGTATGCCCGGGAAAATAAAATCCCCTATTTCGGGATATGCTTAGGGATGCAGACCGCGGCAATTGAGTTTGCCAGAAACGTCCTGGGGATAAAAAGAGCCAACTCCACGGAGTTTATCAAATATACCAAGGAACCGGTGATTAGTTTGTTAGAAGAACAGCGCAAGGTAAAATATATGGGCGGGTCAATGCGCCTGGGGGGGTATCCCTGCCGGATAGCAAAATCCACCAGGGCCTTTCAGGCATACCGCAAGACACTTGTTTACGAACGCCACCGCCACCGTTATGAGTTTAATAACCGCTACCGCAGCGCCTTTCTTAAGAAAGGCATGGTGTTTTCCGGCATTTATCCGAAGAAAAATTTAGTTGAGATAATGGAGTTGAAAAATCATCCCTGGTTTGTGGGGGTGCAGTTTCATCCGGAGTTCCAGTCAAAACCCGATTCCGCCCATCCCCTCTTCCGTGATTTCATCAAAGCCGGTATCAATCTTTAAAAATAGCGGGAAAGATGATAAAAATAGGCACAAGAGAGTTAGGTAAAATCCCGGCGATAGCTGTTTCTATTTCGGACAGGGAAGATAATAGGATACTCAGATCCGCTTTCGTTGATATGGTGGAAATCAGGGTGGATCAGTTTGGGAAAACGGACCCTTCGCACATAAGGAATATTATTATGATGAGAAGGAAGGCCGGGGTTCCTCTCATCCTGACAGTTCGCAGCCGGGAAGAGGGCGGGCGCAAGGTTATTTCCGATGATTTAAAGCTAAAGATTTTTAAAGACAACATACCCCTGGTAGATGCCGTTGATATTGAATTAAAATCAAACATTCTGCCGGAAGTGGTAAGGGCCGCGAGAAAAAACAAAAAAATAGTTATTGTGTCCGCGCACGATTTCAAAATTACCCCGAATGATAAAATCTTAAAAGATACCCTCGCGAAGGCAATAAGAAGCGGCGCTCATATAGTCAAGATCGCCGCCAAGGCAAATAGGGAGGAAGATGTCGCCAGGCTTATGAGATTTACAATGGAAAATAAATCAAAGAATATGATTACCATCTCTTTGGGGGAAATAGGCAGTATTTCACGTTTAATCTTTCCCGGATTTGGTTCTTTGATTACTTATGCTTATATCAGCAGGCCTTCGGGGTTGGGGCAGAGAACGCTAAGAGAGCTGCGGGAACATTTACGAATATACTATCCGGGGTATAACCGTTACTTCGCGCTGTGTAGAGAGGCAGTATCCCATTAAGTACGATTAATATTTAACCCTGGATATGTCCTATGTCAAGAACTGACACCAAGAACCAGGAAAGTAAGTATGCTTTGCGCCGCGCGCAAGGGGGCTTGAGGCTCACCCAGCTGTTCCTTTACTTCCAGAAAATCCTCGCGCATCTTTAAAAGCTTCTCTTTATCCTGGAATATCCCCAGGATAGTATCCGCGATCAGCCTTGGCTTGGCCATTGATTGGATGAACTCCGGGGCAATAATCCTTCCCGCCACAATGTTTTCCATTCCGATAAAAGGAATTCTTACCAGCGGCCGGTAGAGCAGATAGTTTAGCCAGCCCATCTTATAAATTACCACATTGGGCTTTTGCATAATCGCGGTTTCTAATGTGGCGGTGCCTGAAGCAACCAGGACAAAATCCGCGACGTTCAGGCAGTCGTATTGCCTGGCCTCAATGAGTTTAATTTCTTCCCGCGATGACGAGGCGAGAATTTTTTTGTAAAGAGCATTATCCAGCGACGCGGGCTTTGAGATGATAAACTGTGCCCGCGGTATTTTCTCCTTAATCAGCAAGGCGGACTGAAGCATTACCGGGAGAATTGCTTTTATTTCCGAAACCCGCGAGCCGGGCAGGAGCGCGAAAATAGGATACCCCTCATTTAAGCCAAACATTCTTAAGGCTTCTTCTTTGGGCAGGGAGGGTTTTATGATATCTAAGAGGGGGTGGCCGATGAACTCCGCTTCAACTCCAAAACGCGCGTAGAAATCCCGCTCAAACTTAAAGATTACTATCAGCTTATCAATGTATCGGCGGATGGTTTCCACCCTACCCGGGCGGGATGCCCAGGCCTGGGGGCTGATATAATAAATTGTTTTTACGCGCTTATTTATTTTCTTGGCAAGGCGCAGATTAAAGCCGGAGAAATCCACAAAGATGACTGCCTGGGGCCTGGCTTCCTCAATCTTATCCAGCACCAGGCGCATCAAGGCCTTAAAGTCACCAAGCTTTCTTACGGCATCAAAGAATCCCAGGACGCTTAAGTTCTTTATGTCATGAAAAATCTCCGCCCCCGCGCGGCGTAAGTGTTCTCCTCCTACTGCCAGGATGCGAAGTTCCGGATCAAGCTCCTTAAGCCGGGTTGCCAATAGGCCTGCCTGCAGGTCGCCTGAAGGCTCACCGCAGACAAGGATTATTTTCTTTTCCATATCAGATTCTGGATCTGTAGGGCGACTTTAAGGCAGGAACGTCCTTCAATGCCGGAGACAATCGGCTTCTTATTATGGATAACGCAGTCAAGAAAAGAGGAGAGTTCTTTCTTGAGCGGCTCCTCCTTCTTTATCCAGACGGATTCCTTGGTGATTTTATCGCCGTCTTTACGGTAAATATCCGCCTCCTCATTTTTATAATCCATGGAAATATAGGTATTTTTTAAGAAGATACGGATTTTACGCATTGATTCATCGGATACGCGGCTGGCGGTGAGATTGCAGACGCAGCCGTTCTTAAATGTAATCCGGGCGTTGGCAATATCTTCATATTGAGTAAGCACGTTTATACCCACCGCCTCAACCCGCCTGATGGGTGAATCAATCAGGCCCAGGATAATATCAATATCGTGGATCATCAGGTCCAGAACTACCCCTACATCCAGGGAGCGTCCGGGAAATCCGCTTAAGCGGTGGGTTTCGATGAATTTTGGCTGGCGGCAGATGTGCTGTATCGCGCTGAAGGCGGAATTGAACCTTTCGATATGGCCGACCTGCACCAGGAGTTTACTGTTTCTGGCGATTTTGAGTAAATCGTCGGCCTCTTTGAGGGTGGCGGTAAAGGGCTTTTCCACCAGGACATTGATGCCCGCTTGCAAAAATTCCCTGGCGATTTTGTGGTGAGTTACGGTGGGGGTGGCGATGCTGACCGCGCTTACCCGGTGAAAAAGGTCTTTATAGTCAAAAAATGGCTGGGTGGCCAGTGATTCGGCCAGGCTTAGCGCCCTCGACCGTTCAATATCGCAGACGCCGATGAGGTTTACCCCGGGCAATTCTTTATAAACCCTGGCGTGGTGCGAGCCCAGGCGTCCCGCTCCGATAACCGCGACATTGATTTCAGGAGACATTAAACACTATCATAACAAATAGCTTGTGAAAAGTCAATAACTCTGATATATTATATTACCTCAAGATGAAAGAATACCGCAGATTTCTGAAGTTTTTGAAGCCGCATTCAGGGCTTTTGGCCCTGGCCGTGGCTTTTATGGCCGTATCCAGCTTATTTGACTGGGTTTCTATCGCGATGATAGTTCCCGTATCCGATAAGGTCCTGAATAACGGAAAAATTATCTTTCCGCTTAAACTCCCCCCGTTCTTAGAGAGCCTTATTTCCGCGGCTAACGCGGTATCTCAGCAGCAGCTTTTGGGCTTGCTTATCTTCGCCGTGCCCATCCTTTTCTTGCTGAAGGGGCTGTTCAATTTCCTGTATTCTTATTATATGTCGGCTATCGGCCAGCTTTGCGTGCGCGACATCCGCAACCTTCTTTACGCTAAATTACAGAGCCTGTCCTTAGAATATTTTACCAAGAGGCGCTCCGGAGAGCTTATCTCCAGGATTACCAATGATGTAAAATTAGTGGAAAACGCCCTTTCTTACGCCACCACCGATTTATTCTACCAGTCTTTTCTGGTGATCCTGTTTACCGTTACCATCTTCTGGATACAATGGAAGCTGGCGTTGTTCTCCTTGTTGATAGTCCCCCTGATTGCCCTGCCAATCGTCAAGGTAGGCAAAATACTGCGTAAGATTTCCCGGACTTCCCAGGAAAAGATGGCGGATATCAATTCTCTGCTTGTGGAAACCATTAACGGGGTGAGGATCGTCAAGGCATTTTCTATGGAAGATTACGAGGTGAACAAGTTTAAGGGCCAAAATCACGGGTATTATAAGCTGTCGATGAAATCAATCAAGCGTTCGCTCATCTTAAGCCCGGCCACGGAATTTATGGGTGTTTTGGCGGGGGTGGGGGTGCTTTGGTGGGTAGGCAAGGATGTGATCGCGGGAAGGCTTTCATTCGGGGTATTCGGCCTATTCCTTGGCTCGCTTTTTTCTCTTATCCGGCCGCTGAAAAAACTAAGCCAGGTCAATTCTATAAATCAGCAGGCATTAGCCGCGAACGCGAGAATCTACGAGGTGCTGGAGGTGCCGGTTACGGTCAGAGAGACGGCCAGCCCCCGGGAATTACCCAGGGCCCCGCGGGTAGTAGAATACAGGGGTGTCTCTTTTAAATACCAGGACGCGCAGATTTTAAAAGATATCAGTTTTTCGGCATCCGCCGGAGAGACGATTGCCATTGTGGGCCCCAGCGGCTCGGGCAAAAGCACAATGCTTGATTTGTTACCTCGGTTTTACGACCCCCAGGAGGGGGAGATTATGATCGACGGGATAAATATCAAAGATACTTCCCTTAAATCTCTGCGGCAGCAGTTTGGCATCGTGACTCAGGAGACGGTTTTGTTCAACGACACGGTGAGGGCAAATATAAGCTACGGGCATTTAGAGACGGATGAGAAAAGGATTGAAGAAGCCGCGAGGATAGCCAACGCCCATAGTTTTATCATTAAGCTTCCCCGGGGGTATGATACCGTTATCGGGGACCGGGGGGTGATGCTTTCCGGCGGAGAAAGG
>SCPY01000243.1 GCA_004299495.1 bacterium
CAAAATCAGCGGTTGCCCGAATTCCTGCGGACAACACCCAATAGCCCCGCTTGGCTTCTTTGGGGCAACCCGGAGGTCTGAAAATCACACCGCGCCGTTTTACCGTATCGTTCTGGGAGGCCGCGCTGCTACCGAGAATGCCGCCTTGTCCAAGGAGTGCGGTTTAGTTCCGGCAAAGAATGTCCCCGCTTTAGTGGGCGATTTTCTAAAGAATTATCTTGCGGATAAAGATAAATCTGAAGATTTCTACGCTTACTTAGAAAGGCGCGGATATCAGGATATGACGGCATTATCAAAACAGTACGAAAGGCTCCCCAGCTATTCTGAAAATAAGGATTATTATTTTGACTGGGGAAAAGACGAGGAATTCTCTCTGGCGGGAATCGGACCGGGTGAGTGCGGAGCCGGAGTCCTGGATATGATTGAGGCGGATATCCTTGAGGCGGAGGGCTCTTTAAAGAAGGCAAAAGGGCTTCTGGATTCAGAAAAATTAGACCCAAGCGCAAAAGAGTTTTCCCGGGCTATAAGCCTTGGCGCAAGATGCCTTTTGGTTACCTTTGGCCTTGAGCCGAAGAATGATTTAGAGGCTTTTAAATATTTTAAGGAAAAATTTGTTTCCACAAAAGTCGTCTCCGATACATTTAATGATATTACCGAGAAGGCCTGGGAGCTGAACAGCCCCGGGTTAACAAAAGACCGCCTCAAAGAGCTGAATGATTATGCTGTCTCGCTGCTTAACGAAGTAAAAGAGGCCTACAAAAATATGGACAGCTCTTTTAAGTTTTTTCCCAGGCAAGAGGTTACAGCAGAGAAAGCGCCGGATAAAAAAGAGGCGCAAGAAGGCCACATCCTGGACTTGAAAGGCGTGCGCTGCCCGATGAACTATGTGCAGGCAAAGCTGTTTCTGGAAAACGCGCCTATCGGCACAACGGTAGAGATTTGTTTAGATGAGGGCGAGCCGATTCAAAATGTCCCCGTCAGCTTAAAGAATGACGGGCAGGAAATCCTGGAAATAAAGAAAACAGGCGGATATTATAAGGTTTTGGTAAAGAAATTAGTTGACTACTGACAGAGGTGAAAATATGTCATATGTCTTAGGTCTGAAATGCCGTGAGTGCGGGCGCGAATACCCCAAAGAGGTTTTGTTTGTCTGCGAATACTGTTTTGGCTCTTTAGAGGTTGATTATGATTACGCGGCAATCAAGAAACAGCTCACTAAGGACACTTTGTCCGGCCGCCCTAAAACAATGTGGCGTTATAAAGAGCTTTTGCCTATAGACAACGAGCCAAGTGTGGGAATCAATTCCGGTTTTACCCCTTTGATCCGGGCGAATAACTTAGCCAAGGCCCTGGGCGTAAAAGAGCTGTATATCAAAGATGACTCAGTAAACCATCCCACTCTTTCCTTTAAGGACAGGGTGGTTTCGGTAGCCGTGTCCAAGGCCAGGGAATTTAACTTTGATACCGTTGCCTGCGCCTCTACCGGAAACCTGGCTAATTCCGTATCCGCTCAAGCGGCATCCTGCGGGCTTAAGGCGTATATCTTTATTCCCGCGGACCTGGAAATGGGAAAGGTAGTGGCATCCCTTATTTATAATCCAAATTTAATCGGCATTGAGGGTAACTACGATGAGGTTAACCGTCTCTGTTCGGAGATTGCCTCCCGCTATCGCTGGGCGTTTGTCAATATCAATATCCGCCCCTATTACGCCGAAGGATCAAAATCTATGGGTTATGAGATTGCCGAGCAGTTGAATTGGAAACTGCCCAAACACATTGTGGCGCCTTCTGCCGGAGGCTCATTGATTACCAAAATCTATAAGAGCTTCAAGGAATTAGAAAAGCTTGGGTTTGTGGATAAGGTAGATACCAAGGTTTACTGCGCCCAGGGAAAAGGGTGCTCCCCGATAGTTACCGCCGTTAAAGAGAAGTCCGATATTATTAAACCGGTCAAGCCAAAGACTATCGCTAAATCCCTGGCCATCGGTAATCCCGCCGACGGATACTACGCAGTTGACACAGTAAGAAGATCAGGCGGATGGGCTGAGGAATCTTCTGACGAGGAAATTGTGGAGGCGATAAAACTCTTGGCCAGGACCGAGGGGATTTTTACCGAGACCGCGGGGGGCGTGACTCTGGGCGCGGCCAAGAAGCTGATTGAGCAAAAGATTATCCCGAGCGATGAGCCGATTGTGCTGTGCATCACCGGTAACGGCTTAAAGACCCAGGAAGCGGTAACAAAGGCGCTCCCGAAGCTGGTTAAGATTAAACCAAGCCTGGCCAGCTTTGAAGAGCACATTAAGAACGCCGCCGGCCAAAGGATCGCCGACGAAAAGGTGATTGAGTATTATATATAAGGGAATACGGAGGAAAACAATGGCAAAGATAAAAGTAAGGATTCCCGCTCCGCTGCAGAAAATTACCCAGAACAAGCAGGAGGTGTCTTTGGAGGCGGCGAATATCAAAGAGTTAATTTCCGCGCTGGAGAAGCAGTTTCCCGGGATGAAAGAACGGCTCCTGGATGAGAACGGAAAAATCAGGCGTTTTATCAATTTTTATGTTAACGACGAAGACATCCGTTTTCTGAAACAGGATGAAACCCAGCTGTCCGAAGGAAACGAGGTGTCTATAATACCGGCGATTGCCGGAGGATCAGGAGTTCAATAATGAGCTTAACCAACGAACAAATAGAAAGATATTCCCGTCAGATAATCCTGCCTAATGTCGGAGGAAAAGGCCAGGATAAAATTATGAAGGCAAAGGTGCTGGTTGTGGGCACCGGCGGACTGGGCGCTCCCTGCAGTTTTTACCTGGCCGCGGCCGGGGTAGGCAGGATTGGACTGGTGGACTCCGACAAGGTAGAATTAAATAACCTCCAGAGGCAGATTGCCCATACCACTGATTCAGTAGGCGTCCCCAAGACTGAATCCGCAAAGGCGCGCTTTCGCGCCCTTAACCCGGAAGTGGAAATAATAACCCATCAGCTTCGCCTCGACTCCGGCAATATCTTGGATATTATAAAGGATTATGATATTGTAGTGGACGGTTCGGACAATTTTCCCACCCGCTATCTGGTAAATGACGCCTGTGTCATTTCAAAGAAGCCGCTAGTGCACGCCGGGATATTCCGCTACGACGGGCAGATTATGACCATTGTGCCGGGGGCAGGCCCGTGTTACCGTTGCTTATTCCCCGAGCCTCCGCCTCCGGGGGCTGTGCCCAGCTGTCAGGAAGGCGGGATATTGGGTGCGGTAGCAGGGGTGCTGGGAGTCTTGCAGGCGAATGAGGTTCTTAAATTCATTCTGGCAACCGGAGAGCTTTTGAGCGGCAGGCTTTTGATTTTTAACGCCCTGGAGTCAAGCTTCAGGACGGTAAAGGTGCCCAAGGATAAAGACTGTCCGGTTTGTTCTGAGCGCCCGGCAATTACCAATCTCATAGATTATCAGGAGTTTTGCAGTTTAAGGGCGAACAAGGATTGTGGGATAAAATAGGAGGGAGTAAATAATGGCAAAACGGGTGGTTAAGCTTACCTTTCCGCAAGATTTAGTCAAGGAACCGCTGACTTTTCAAATGGCCAAGAAGTATAATATTCTGCCTAATATCCGCAGGGCAAAGGTTACCGAAACCAGCGGCGAATTAGTTTTGGAGCTGGAGGGTAAAGAAGAAGACCTTGATAAGGGCGTTGAGTTCCTGAAGAAAGCCGGGGTAATTGTCGAGTCTGTCGTGGGAAATGTTTTG
>SCPY01000019.1 GCA_004299495.1 bacterium
CGCTCTTAACCCGCGAAGAAGAGATTACCCTGGCAAAGAATATTGAAGCCGCGGAGATGTCCCTGTGCGAGGCGGTGTATTCCGTGCCCTTTGCCAGAGACGAAGTGCTCAACGTTATGAAAAAACTATTCAGAAAGGAGCTCAATCTTGAGGATGTGCTTAAGGAAGAGATAAGCATCAAGAGGGAATCGGCGATGCGCCGCCTTTCCCGCCTTACTGACCGGCTGAAGACGAAACACAGGGGCTCAAACAACATAAAGCTGATGATGGATTTCGGGCTGACTACCTCTATTATTGAGGATATCGCTAAGAAATTCCTTGACGCGTCAAAGGAATTGCATGAGGCCGGCAGAAAAATTACCTCTTACAGGGATGCTAAAAAGATATCCTGGTTTAAGGAGAGGAAAAAGGAGCTCTTAGGCCGCCTGGGCGGATCATCCAACAATGAGCTAAAGGAAGACAGCCATCTGATAAGGAGCAAACTGTTTAAGTTCAGCCGCGCCAAGAAAAAACTGGTTGAGGCGAATTTACGGCTTGTGGTGAGCATCGCCAAGAAATACACCAACCGGGGAATGTCTTTTCTGGATTTGATTCAGGAGGGAAATATCGGGCTGATGCGCGCGGTGGAAAAATTTGAATACAAGAGGGGCTATAAGTTTTCTACTTACGCCACCTGGTGGATACGTCAGGCGATTACCCGTTCTATCGCCGACCAGGCAAGGACTATCAGGATTCCCGTGCACATGACCGAGGTGATTAACAAGATACTGCGCCTTTCAAGAATTTTTGTCCAGGAGCGCGGGCGCGACCCCCTGCCGGAGGAAATCGCCAAAGAGATGCGTATGTCTCAAGAGAAGGTTAAGGCAATCCTGAAGATTGCCCAGGAGCCGATTTCCCTGCAGACTCCCATCGGAGATGAGGGGGACACGCATTTCGGAGATTTTATTGAGGATAAAAGGGCGGTCTCTCCGGCAAATGCCACAGTGCATTCAATGCTCAAAGATAATATGGTAGAGGCCCTCTCTACTTTGAGCGATCGGGAGAGAAAGATACTGCTTCTGCGTTTTGGCCTGCAGGACGGGGCAACCCGCACTCTTGAGGAAGTGGGCAAGATTTTCCGGGTAACCCGGGAAAGGGTGCGCCAGATTGAGGCCAAGGCCTTAAAGAAGCTCAGGCATCCCACCAGAAGCCGCAAGCTGCGCGCCTTCCTGGATATGGCTATTGCCAGCGAGCGGGAATATTAAATTTTGCGGGCATAGCACAGTGGTAGTGCAGTAGCCTTCCAAGCTACCTACACGGGTTCGAGCCCCGTTGCCCGCTCCAATAACAAGCTTTTCGGAGAATAAATTATGGCGGAAGAATTCTTAAAGCCGGTGCATATTGAGGCCTTTGACCTGGATGACGCCTGGTTTCAGTGCTTGTGCGCGATTATTGACAAGGGCCATATCTATAATATTGACCGCGGCAGTTATAAGGGCCAGAGGCGCCTGGAGTTTGATTTTGTCAGCGTCCGGGTAAAAAAGCCGGGGCATCAGATAATCCCGGTTATCCCTGAAGGGATGTCCATCCCCTCGCCCACAGATATGGATTATGTCCAGGGATACTTAAGCTACCTGCTTACCGGCACCAAGACAGAGACAGAAGATTATACTTACGGGGAAAGATTGGTGGATGCCAAGGCAAAGGTAAGGGCCGGTTCGCTGGTTAAGGAGATGCCGCTTGAGGTAAATCAGATTGAAGAGGTAATAAAAATGTATAAAACCGACGGCCACGGTACCAATCAGGCCACTATGGAAATCGGTATGCCCTCGGATATCAAGTTGGATGACCCTCCCTGCCTGAGGATTATTGACACCAGAATCCGTTACGGAAAATTGCATTTTATTCTTTACTTTCGCTCCTGGGACCTCTGGGGCGGTTTTCCCTCTAACCTGGGCGGGCTGCAGCTGGTAAAGCAGCACATGGCGGATGAAGTAGGCGTGGAAGATGGTGAGATTATCGCCTGCAGTAAAGGCCTGCACCTCTATGAGTATTCCTGGGAATTAGCCCAAATCCGCACCAAGAAGACGATCCGGGTAAACCCCAGATGAAGATTAATAATATGCGTAAAATCGCTGTCTTAGGCGACGGCGGATGGGGAACGACCCTGGCTATTCTCCTGGCAAAAAAGGGTTACAAAATAT
>SCPY01000244.1 GCA_004299495.1 bacterium
CTGAGAATTGATAAGGTTAATTTAACGAGATAAGGAGTAAGATGAAGAAAATCTTTAAGCGTAAAAGTGTTTCAGTTGAACCGCGGGATAAGCCAAATATAGAGGCTCTTGTCGATAAAATACAACAGCAGCTAATTATTTTGGAGAAGAAGATCGATACCTTAATCAGCCAGTCTTCAGAAAGACCGTCCGGAAGAAGTAATTATTCCAAACCTTTTCAGCGCTTCGATAACTCGCAGCGTTTTGACAGAGGAAGCCAGCATGATAATTACCGGGAAAGAAGCTTTACTAAGGCGATATGCGCAGACTGTAGAGCTGAGTGCGAAGTCCCTTTCAAGCCAACCGGAGACCGTCCGGTATACTGCAAGGAGTGTTTTGCCAAGCATAGGGGAGGCGGCGGGTCATTTAAAGCCAAGTTTGAACATAATCCACGGGAGCGGGCTTTCGCTAAAGACCGTAATTTTGATAAACCGCAGGGCAGAGAAAACCCCGGGTTCAGCGGAAGAAAGAAGCCAAGTTTTCGCCGCAGAAAAGGACGCGATTAACGATATTTGTAATGCTCCCTATTAGTCAGGGGATTTCCAAAAAGCATATTGCAAACCGGCAAGTTATTTGTTACAATACTGTTCCTAACAAGGCTATTATTAAAGGGCCATTAGCTCAATTGGCAGAGCAGGACACTCTTAATGTCAAGGTCGTAGGTTCGACTCCTACATGGCCCATTTTCCTTGATGATACCTTACGAATTCATTGAGCATACCGCGGATATCGGAATAAAGGTTAAAGGAGACAGCCCGCAAGACGTATTTATTGATGCCGCAAGGGGTATGTTTAATATCATTGCGGATACCCGCCGGATAAAACCTAAAGAACAAATAGAGATAACCCAGGAGGCCCAAGGGTATGATGAGCTTTTACGCGGATGGCTTTCTGAATTGCTTTATCAGTTTAGCGTAAGCGGAATTGTTTTTAACGAATTCTCCATCCAAAGCCTAAGCCCCGATGCCGTCAAAGCCATTGCTTGGGGGGAAAGAGCGCCCGGGCAAATAAAAACCGAGATAAAAGCCGTTACTTACCACGAATTGGAATTTAAGCAAACAAAAGACGGCTATGAAGCAAGGGTGATTTTTGATGTCTAAAGAGGAACGGGACGCATACAGCGAAAAAAGGGCTTCAGAGAGGGTAGATCTGATTACCGAGCTGAAGTATTCCATACTGCTTCCTTCTTTTCAGAGCGGCCTGACAAAGAATATCAGCGAAAAAGGGCTGTGTTTCGCGGCGGATCAGCAATTGCCCAAGGGGACGGTTTTGCAGGTAGAATTTGACCTGCACGGAGAAGAATCAGGCCATGTGAAGGCAATCGCGAAGGTGTTATGGCAGAAACATGAAGACGGTAAATTCATCACCGGCGTTAAGGTCTTGACATAAAATAAACATAGCAAGGTAAACAGATATGGCAGAAATCTGGGAGTCTTTGAAAAAAATAGACGACAACCGCTGGAAGCTTCCTAAAAGCGCCAAAGCCGGGATGCTCGCTGACGGCATCATCTATGCCGACGATAAGCTTCTAGATGATATAAAGAAAGACAAAGCCCTGGAGCAGGTGGCAAATGTCGCGTTCCTGCCGGGAATCGTCAATGCATCGCTTGCGATGCCGGATATACACTGGGGTTACGGGTTCCCAATCGGAGGGGTGGCGGCAACCGACCCGGACAATGGAGGCGTGGTCTCGCCTGGCGGTGTCGGTTTTGACATAAATTGCGGGATCCGTTTAGTACGCACCAATCTGCGCTATAATGAAGTAAAAGGCAAGGTTGAGGATTTGGTCCACGCCTTATTTAACGCGGTTCCTGCCGGTGTGGGCTCAAAAGGGGAAATCCGGGTCAGCGAAAAGGAAGAGCGGGAGATAATGGTAAAGGGTTCGCGCTGGGCGGTGGCTAACGGCTACGGAGTCCCCGCGGACTTAGAGGCAACCGAAGAGCGCGGCGCGATTGCCGGAGCTGATCCCGGCGCGGTCTCAGACAGGGCTTACGAAAGAGGCAAGGCGCAGTCCGGAACTCTGGGGAGCGGAAATCACTTTCTGGAAATCCAGGTTATTGACCAAATCTATGACGCCGAGATTGCCCGTGAATTTGGCTTAAGCGAAGGGCTGGTTACGTTGATGATTCACTCCGGTTCGCGTGGCTTTGGCTATCAGGTCTGTGATGATTACCTGAAAGTAATGATGCGGGCGATGCGGAAATACAATATCAGCTTACCCGACAGGCAGCTTGCCTGCGCGCCGCTGGACAGCCCGGAGGCAAAACAATATCTATCGGCAATGCGCGCCGCGGCAAATTACGCCTGGAATAACCGCCAGTGCCTGATGCATCTGGCGCGTTCGGCCTTTGAGCGCGCCTTAAATATGTCTTGGCAGAAACTGGGAATGGATTTAATATACGATGTGGCCCATAACATCGCAAAATTAGAGAAATATAAGATTAACGGCAAAGAAAAAACCCTTTGTGTGCATCGCAAAGGAGCTACCCGGGCATTTCCTCCCGGGCATCCTGAACTTCCGCCTCAATACCAAAAAACCGGCCAGCCGGTAATCATTCCCGGGGATATGGGCAGGAATTCTTATCTCTTGGTCGGTACGGAAAAGGCATCGGAGACGTTTTACAGTACCTGCCACGGCGCGGGGCGCGTTAAATCCCGCACCGCGGCAACTAAGGCCTTTAGCGCGGAGAAATTAGTCAGAGACCTCCGGGGCCAGGGAATATATGTGATGGCCTCAGGCAGGGGCACCATCGCGGAAGAGGCGCCGCTTGCCTATAAAGATGTCAACGAGGTAGTCAATGTAGTGCATAACGCGGGCATTTCAAAGCGCGTCTGCCGGATGCGCCCGGTAGGAGTAGTGAAGGGGTAAAAAATGCTTGAACTGAAATTTATTCGTGAAAATCTGGATTTGGTTAAGGATGCTCTCAAAAAACGCAATCTCAATCTGAACCTGGACAATCTTATAGAGACCGATGATAAGAGGAGAAAGGCCCAGCTTGAGCTTGAGGACCTGCGGGCAAAGAAGAATAAGGCAAACGACGAGATTAGCCGGCTTTTAAAAGAAAAACAAAACCCCAAGGAAAAAATTGCCTCAATGAAAGAGATTGCCGCAAGAATTGATGTTTTGGAAGGCGAATTAAAGAATTTAGAGCCGGTGATTAGCCGTATTCTTCTATCAATACCCAATATCCCTCACGGTTCGATTCCTGTAGGCGATCCAAGCATGTCTAAGCTGGTGCGCAGCTGGGGCGAGCCCAAGCAATTAACTCAGCCGCGCACCCACATTGAGTTGGCAGAACATCTGGATATTATTGATTTCGCGCGCGCCGCGAAAATCAGCGCCTCTAATTTTATCCTTTACAAGGGAGAGGGTGCCCGTTTAGAACGGGCATTATACAGCTTTATGCTGGATGTGCATACATCAAAACATGGTTATAAAGAAATATTTCCGCCGTTTCTGGTTAACCGCGCCTCAATGACCGGCACGGGGCAACTGCCAAAATTAGAGGAGGATATGTACCGGCTCAAAGACGACGACTTATTCTTGATTCCCACTGCCGAGGTGCCGCTGACCAATATCTTCCGCGATGAAATCCTCAATGAAGAGGATTTGCCGGTGTATTATGCCGCTTATTCGGCTTGCTTTAGAAGAGAGGCCGGCTCTTATGGCAAGGATACCAGAGGCCTGGTGCGGGTGCATCAGTTTGACAAGGTGGAACTGGTGAAGTTCGTAAAGCCCCAAGACTCCTATGACGAATTGGAAAAATTAGTCAATAACGCCGAAACTATTTTACAGCTCCTGGGCCTGCCATACCGGCTGCGCCTGCTTTCAAGCGGCGATATCAGCTTTTCCGCCAGCAAATGCTATGACCTTGAGGCATACGCTCCGGGAATAGGCCAATGGCTTGAGGTTTCAAGCTGCAGCAATTTTGAAAGCTTTCAGGCCAGGAGGGCTAACATTAAATTCAGGCGGACGACGGAAGACGGAAGACGAGCTGCGGAATATGTGCACACCCTAAACGGCTCCGGGGTTGCCCTTCCCAGGACAATGATTGCTTTGTTAGAGAATTATCAGCAGCCGGACGGCTCGGTCCTAATTCCCGAGCCCTTAAGGCCCTATATGAATGGAAAAGAAAGAATCAGCCGATAAACTATTCAGCGAATTAAAGCCGCCCTCTAAGAATAAGCTCAAAGAGTTCGCGCTTATCCTTTTAAAATTGGCAATCAGCATATGTTTATTGCCTATGGTTTACGGGGTTACCGTTAGTTTCTCCCAAGAGATTATCAAGTTAGCGCCGGCTGTTACGCGCGCGTTTATCTATGGGATAGTCGGATTTCTGGCTGTTTATTTATTTATCTGGGAGCCGGCAGTTATTTTTAAGAAGGGCCAGAGGATGTTGGAGGTAATTTTTCGTTTCTTTGCCCCCCTGGTCAAGGTGGCGCCCTTTCTCCTGCCGATT